>CAZAYJ010000122.1:0-4463 GCA_964489335.1 uncultured Planctomycetia bacterium | reverse complement strand
TTCATCGTCACAAGCAGGACGCGGCATCCCATACGGGATGCCGCATATGCCGCCTCGGCTCCGGCATGGCCCGCTCCGACGACAATACAATCATATTGTTTCATACAAACACCTATGCCCAAAAATTAAACGAGTCAACAAGTAAGCGAGTTAACGAGTCAAATCACAATAACCCGGAAGTTCTGGCCTTCACTCGTCTACCCGCCAACTCGTTCACTCGTCAACGGACGTACTCAGCAAAATATTAAGATTCTATTCTTTCGCCAGCTTGATGAACAACCCCATCAGGTCTTTGCCGAGGAGCTCGCCGAGCGACCCATGAGCGGCCGCCTTCTCCGAAAAGCTCACTGTCCCGTCGGATTTGATGCCGCCCCCCGTCACGATGAGCGGGACGGGATCGGGGGAATGCGCTTTGAGCTTGCAGGGGGTCGAATGGTCCGCCGTGACGACGACAACCGTCTCTTTCATATTCAGATGGGGCAGAAGATTGCCGAAGAAGTGTTTGTCGATCGCCTCGATGGAGGCCTTTTTGGCCTTAAAATCTCCATCGTGGCCGGGTTCGTCCGGCCCCTTGATATGGATATAGAGGCCGTCGAAATCCGCAATCTTCTGGAGGGCAATCTTGGCCCAGACGGAATAATCCACGTCGACATGCCCGGTGCGGGAAGGGACATCCACGATACTTAAGCCCGTCAAAAGCGCGATGCCTTTTTCCACGGGCATTTCCACGAACGACCCGAACTTCAAATGATAGTAATCGGCCATCGGAGGAAACTTTGGCAGGTGGTCGCCTGCGTCGCGCGAAAGAATGACATTAGCCGGCACCTTGCCGTCAGCGATGCGCTTTTTATTGATAGCCGCTTCCTGCAGGACCTTGTGCGACTCTCTCGTAAACTCGTTCAACAACGCGGCGGCCTCGATCGCCTGCGGCGATTTTTCATATCCGGGCATGGGGCTGGACTGCGCCACATAAGGCTCAAAGGTCTCCTTGGCGAGGCCAAAGACGCCCTCGCGGTCATAGGCGGGGTCTGTGTTGGTGATCCATGCGGAAAGCTGGGAGTGCATTGAGCGGATAACGAGGATGCCGCGGTGGCCGATGGTATTCTTGAATTCAAATGTGGCGTTGGTCAGCGTAACCTTGGCGTTGATTTCCTTGGCCAGGACCGTGGCTTCTTCGGTCGTAAGATTCCGGCCGACCCTGCGATCCTTGATCGTGCGGCCGTCGTCCTGCACGGTCGCAAAATTGACGCGGAAGGCGACATTGCCGTCATCCACCTTCAGGCCTTCGGCAAATGACTCCAAAGGCCCCCTGCCCGTATAAAACTTATGAGCATCATAACCCAGGAGACTGATGACCGCAATATCCGATTCCGGGGCTACACCTTTAGCCACGGTATAGACGACCCCGCTCTTGCCTTTCTGGGCAAGTTTGTCCATATGCGGTGTCAGGGCCGCTTCGAGAGGGGTCTTATCCCCAAGCTCCTTGATCGGCGTATCTCCCAAACCGTCTAATACTACATATAGAATCTTCTTCATTTAGGTCCCTCCTTTGACTTTCCAAAAAAAGAATTCTACCACCCCTGCTGCGGACTGACAAGGAATTTCTGGCCGGGCCTGACAAGCCGCAAAAACAAAGTATGCCATTCCACTTTAAGGCATGCCTTCGCGATATGCAGCAAAGTCGCAATGATAACCGCTGCAACGAGTAGTATCGTTTTCTCCGCCCTGGACCGTGACGTTTTGGCGGCCAGCCGCCTTTCTACTTTCTTTCTTTTTTCGGGTGGCGGTCGAAAAAATCCCAGATAATGTCTGTCGCAGATATTCCACCGATCTCCGGAGGATCACCCCACATCCGTTCCGACGTCCCGCCGGGCCAGGCGTGACCGCCGCCGACAATCGAATACAAGGAAACCGCCGTCCCCTGTACGCAGAAAGGCCAGCTTTTGATCTTCACCCTGCCCCTTTCCATCTCCTGCGGCCGAGCATCGCAGGCATTCCTCTCCACCCAATACTCCATGGCGTGGGCTACGGAATTATCCTTGCGCTCATACCGGTCGTAATAAACAAGCGGCCAGCCGCCTTCATAAAGGACATGCCTGTCTTCCGTGCCGTGAAAAGCGATGACGGACACCGGCTCCATCGGCATGCACACATCGACGTTCATGGCGCCGGCGACGGGCGCAATGGCAGCGACCAAATCAGAAAGCTCGCAACCCAGCTTATAGGCCAGCATGCCTCCGTTGGAGATACCGGTCACATACACGGCCCTGGCGTCAATATTGTATTCCTTGCGGAGCTTGCCGATCAGGGCGCGGATAAAAGCCACATCGTCAACGTTATGCTCCAGGGCATAACCGCAGCAGTTTCCCGCATTCCAGGTAAGGAAACGGTCCGGCAGGCGGCCGGTGCCGTTGGGATAGACGACAAGAAAACCCTTTTTGTTGGCCTCGTCGGAAAAACCCGTCATGCGCTGGGCATTCTGGGCATTGCCCCCGCCGCCGTGAAGAACGATAACCAGCGCCCAAGGGCGCGAACCGTCATAAGCGCTCGGTACGTGCACAAGGTAGGTCCGCGTCCTGCCGTCAACGACAAGGGAACCCTCGTGATTGCCTGCAACTTCCTCTTCTTGGGCTAAAAGCAAAGAGCTGCCGGCGAGGGTCGCTAGGAAGAAACACAGGACGGCGCGGCAAAAGAAAAGCTTCTTCATCTCTAATAAGTTTTGTGTCCGGGCTGGCTGGCCCAGAGTGAGAAAAGTTCAAGGCAGGCCTGACGCATAAAGCCCTTGCGGAGCCCAATAGGGATGGCGGCCATCCTCTTTAATGTGGCGCTGGAGACCGTCAATTCGTCGAAACCGAATTTTTTGGCGTCGGCGATACGCGCCCCATAGACGATCCGCGATATATTTGCCCAATGGCAGGCGGAAAAACACATAGGACAGGGTTCGCATGTCGAATAGATGGTGCAGCCCGACAGGTCAATGGTCTTTAAGGCCCGGCAGGCCTCCCTGATGGCGCAGATCTCGGCATGAGCCGTAATATCCGTGTTTTTCCATACCTGGTTGTGGCTCACGGCGATCACGCGACCCTTTCGGACGATGCAGGCGCCGAACAGGGTCTGGCCGCGCAAAATCCCTTCTCCGGCTTTGGCAATGGCCAGACGCATGCAATCCGCATCACTTGGTTTTTTGAACATCATCACTCCCCGCCTCATCGAGCGTCCAAATCAATTCCGTAAAATACGTCATCGGGAGCCCGACGCTATCCACCCTCACATATTCCTTGTTCTGCTCCACTAGCTTTCCTTCGACGACCTCTCCGTCCCTCATGGTCACCTTGACCCGAGTTCCCGGGGCAAACTGCTTGATCCGCGCCTTACTCTCTTTTGGGGAGCCAGTCTCTTCAAGTGAAGTTTGTCCTGTCTTTTCCAGGACCTGATTTAAGGACAGGTTCCCGGTCTGGGTTCCCTGTGTGGGAGCGTCAGCGGACATCCCCATAGATGAAACGTCCTGCACCCCTTCATCCGACTTATCGGCCATCGCCTCGGCAAGCGTCGGCAATACAAAAGTAATCCCATCGCTGGAGGCCACCGCCTCTGTTTCTTGATCTGAGGCGCCGTAAAATTTGTCAATCAGCGTCTTGTCTTTGAAAATATCCCCTTTCAGAGAGAACGAAACGGTATCGGCGTCGTCCTTGGAAAACATCCCGGTGACGTTTTCGACAGGCGTCGGCATCGTCAGGCGAAATTCAACCTCGAACTGGCTCAAGGCCTTCATGAATTTTTCCTTCATATCTTTCTGCTCGGGTGTCTCAGCCTTACCTTCCTGCTGCGGCGCCTCGCCGCCGGCCCCGGCCGCTACCTGGCCCTTGGACTCCTCGGCCTTCTTCTTGTCTTTTTTCAGAAACGCGACCATCTGTCCCTGATCGTTCCTGGCAAGACCCATATGCGTCATCATCAGGCCGCTCTTAAGCAGCTTGTTGATATCGTCAAAACCGATCGTGTAATCCACATACAGGTTCTTATCCTTGATATTCTTGGCATACGACTTGAAGGTGATGTTCAGCCCGACCTTTTTGGCCTTCTTGAACATCTCGTCCTGGCTGGAAAACATTTCCTCGGCGACCGAAGGAGGCATCTCTTTGCCGGCACCGAAGGCCTGCGCCATGCCTTTAACCATGGCCCCCATCGTCGCGTCAATCATCGTCATCGTCCCTTCAGGCACCATCAGGTGCACCTCGAGGGTGCCGGATCCGTCCTTGGCGAAAGTCAGATGTTCTTTGGACTGGAGACAACCGCACAACAACAGACAGGAAAACACCGCAAGGACCTTGCGCATATCTTCTCCTTTTTTTATCGTCACCAAGAGTTTGGCTGCGGCGCCTGCCTGTCTCGGCTGAAAGCTGGACAGGCGCGCGTCACCGGGCCGCTCATTCCGTCTTGCTTAACCTAAACAAAAGAGCCAAGGA
>CAZAYJ010000121.1:0-4471 GCA_964489335.1 uncultured Planctomycetia bacterium | reverse complement strand
TCGCCGGATTTTTTATCCTCGCAAGTCTGATTTTGGCTTATTTCGTCAATATGAAGTGGCTGTGGTTTACGGCATTTGTGGGGCTCAACCTGCTGCAGTCCGCCTTTACGAATTGGTGTCCTATGGTGTGGGTATTGAGGAGATGTGGCGTCAAAAGCAGCGACTCGAAGTAGGAAGACGACCCGAAGATATGGAACGTGCCCTTCTTTTGACCGTCAGGTTTGATTTGGAGAAAAGACATCGCGATATTGTCGAGGCCCAGCGTGAACTTAAAGAATTGGCTTTGACCGCAGGCGCCGATGTCGTCTTGGAAGAGGTGTGCCACAGGCCGGAGACGACACCTGATCTTTATATCGGCAAAGGCAAGGCCAGGCAGTTGGCGGATGTTGTCGCCTCCGAAGAAATCGACACGGTGATTTTTAATCATGACTTGAGCGGCACCCAGCACAGGAATCTTGAAAATGTCTTGCATGTCAAGGTCGTTGATCGTACGCAGCTGATCCTGGATATTTTTGCCCGGCGCGCCCGCAGCCCCGAGGGAAAGGCCCAGGTGGAATTGGCGCAACTGGAATATCATCTGTCGCGGTTGAGCGGCAAAGGCACGGAATTGTCGCGGTTGGGCGGAGGTATCGGGACGAGGGGCCCCGGCGAACAGAAACTCGAAGAAGACCGCAGGCGCATCCGCGAGCGCATCAAAAAGCTTAAAGACGACCTGAAGGCCTTGGCTGGCCGGCGCAAGGCGCTCAGGAGCCGCCGGGATGAGATATCTCTGCCTACCATTGTCTTTGTTGGCTATACGAGCGCGGGAAAATCGACCCTTTTCAATGCCCTGACACAGAGCGGCCAGACGGTAAGCGCAGGGTTGTTTACGACCCTCGATCCCTTGGCGCGTTCCCTGTCGCTTCCTAATCACCAGAAGGTCGTTTTTTCGGATACTGTCGGTTTTATCCGCGATCTGCCACATCACTTGATTGAGGCCTTTAAGGCGACTCTTGAAGAAGTCGTCCAGGCGGATCTTCTGGTCCACGTCCTGGATATCAGCTCGCCCTATGTCAGCGAACACTATGCGTCCGTCTGTCAGGTCTTAAACGAGCTCGGCGCCCAGGACAAGAAGGTCATTTTGGCATTAAACAAGATTGACCTTTTGGAGGATGGAGAAGGGGTGGGGCGTTTTCAAAAGCAATACCCTGGTGCCGTGGCGATTTCGGCGCTTCATCAACGCAATCTCGACGAACTTGTCGAGCATATTGAGAATAGTCTGCAGGGGTATTCGTTGGAGACCAGCTTGAAGCTGCCGATCGCGCGCATGGATCTGGTTGACATGATTTATTCCCAGGGTCACGTCAAATACATCCATTACGGCGAGGACGGCATTCGCGTGACGGCGCTGCTACCCGCGATCGTCGCCGAGAAGCTTAAAGGGTACGCCGTCTAGATTTCGGCCTCAACGGACGAGAGAGATTTATTAAGGAAATTAATTAATTGACTTGACAAAATTAGTTAAATATGTTAAATTTTTTTCGTAGGTTAAATAAGAGAAGGCCATGAAGCCGAAGATAAAAATTTCGGAATCTGACGCTGTATATGCTATCGGCATTGTCAGCCAGCTTCTGGATATGCCGGAGTGGACCTTGCGCGCTCTCGAGAAAGAAGGCCTGGTCACTCCTAAACGCAAATTCAAAAAGATCCGTTTTTATTCCATGAGGGATATCAAAAAATTGGAGTACATCCATTATCTGATGGATGAAAAGGGAGTCAATATCAGCGGTGTAAAGGTTATTTTAGGTATGGGGAGTGAAGAGTGATTTTTTTTGTTCGATGATTAGCACTCGAAAAGGGAGAGTGCTAAAGAATAAGATGATATTATGCCCTGGGAAGGCTTGTAAACGGAGGTGGGAATATGGCTCTGATTAAATGGCGTGGAAAAGAGTGGGATCCTTTCAGAGAATTGCTTGATATGCAGAAAGAAACGACTCGTTTGTTTTCTGACGCCTGGGAACAGCTACCAGATCGTCTTTCCCGCGAGGCCCTATGGTCGCCTTCGCTGGATATTGCAGAAGATAAAGACAATGTTGTGATCAAGGTTGATCTTCCGGGTGTCAAACAGTCCGATATTGACGTTTCAGTAAGCGGTGGTATGCTCGTTATAAAAGGCGAGCGTAAGCAGGAAGAAGAAGCGAAGGACAAGAAGTTCTATCGTGTCGAGAGATTCTATGGTTCTTTTGTCCGGAGCTTAGCTCTGCCGGATTATGTTGATACGTCGAAGATCAATGCCGTCTATAAGGATGGGATCCTTGAAGTTGTAATTCCCAAAACAGAAAAAGCCAAACCGAAACAGATTAAAATCGAAGTGAAATAGCAGATAAGGCGTCTTCCCGGGGCATTTTCTGTCTGTGTTCAGGGGATATGTTTAGCCTAGGATGAAAGGATGAGATGAAGTTAGACAATTTGACAGTCAAGGCGCAAGAGGCTCTCGAAGCGGCTGTGGCCTTCGCCAAGGAGCGTGGCCATCAGCAGGTGGATTGTCTGCATCTGGCGCTCGGTCTTTTGCGCCAAAAAGAAGGCGTTGTGCCTCTTGTCGTTGAAAAGATGGGGGTGGGGGTTTATCCTTTGATCAAAAGGATCGAGGATGTTTTGAATACCTATTATCAGGTTCGCGGGGACCGGGGTGAGGTTTATTTTTCGCGGGAAGCCAACAGCGCTTTCGACAAGGCTAAGACGTATATGGAGATGTTCAAGGACAGCTATGTTTCTGTCGAGCACTTGTTTTTGGCCTGTCTCGACGTTGATGCCAAGTTGAGCGATATCCTGAGAGGCGCCAGCGTCGACAAAAACGGGTTTCTGGAGGCCTTGAAGGAAGTCAGGGGAGCCCAGCATATCACGGATCAGAACCCCGAAGATAAGTTCCAGCCCCTTGAAAAATACGGCCGTGACTTGACGGAATTGGCCAACCGCGGCAAGCTCGATCCCGTCATCGGCCGCGACGAAGAGATCCGTCGCGTCGTCCAGGTTTTGAGCCGCCGCACAAAAAACAACCCTGTCTTGATTGGCGATCCCGGTGTGGGCAAGACCGCCATTGTCGAAGGCCTCGCCCAGCGCGTCACCCAAGGCGATGTGCCGGAGGGTTTGAAGAATAAACGGATCATCGTCCTGGATATCGCCTCAATGGTCGCCGGCTCCAAGTTCCGTGGAGAATTCGAGGACCGGCTGAAAGCCGTCTTGAAAGAAATCCAGTCCAAAGAAGGCCAAGTCATCATTTTTATCGATGAGTTGCATACGATCGTGGGCGCCGGCGCCGCCGAAGGCTCGGTGGATGCCTCCAACATGCTCAAGCCGGCTTTGGCCAGGGGCGAGTTGCGTTGCATCGGCGCCACGACCCTGGATGAATATAGGAAGTATATCGAAAAAGACAAAGCCCTGGAGCGCCGGTTCCAGCCGGTGTTCATCGGAGAACCGTCGGTGGAGGATACCATCGCGATCCTGCGCGGCCTGAAAGAAAGATACGAGGTTCATCACGGCGTGCGTATCAAGGATGCGGCTTTGATTGCCGCCGCCGAGATGTCCCACCGTTATATCACCGAGAGATTTCTGCCTGATAAGGCCATTGATCTGATCGATGAGGCGGCATCGCGTCTGCGTATCGAGATTGACAGCCTGCCTCAGGAGCTTGACGAAGTCAAGCGCCGCAAGATGCAGCTGGAGATCGAGCGCCAGGCCATGAAGAAAGAGAAAGACAGGCCGTCTTTGGAAAGGCTTGAAAAGATCGAGAAAGAGCTGGAGGACTTGAAAGTCCGGGAAGAAGGATTGTCGGCGCACTGGCAGAAGGAGAAGGACGCGATCAGCGGTATCCGTGCGGTCAAAGCGGAGATTGAAGAAGCGAAGGCCGGTGAAAAGAAGGCGGAGCGTTCCGGCGACCTTGACCGTGTGGCGCAGATACGTTACGGCGTGCTGGCCGGCTTGCAGAAAAAGCTGGATACGGCCAACAAAGAGCTGGCCGCCTTGCAGAAAGAAAAGGCCATGCTCAAGGAAGAAGTGGATGAGGAAGACATCGCCAGGGTCGTTTCCAAATGGACAGGCATCCCTTTGTCCAAATTGATGGAGGCAGAAAGCCATAAGCTCCTTGAGATGGAAGAGCGGCTCAAAGAGCGGGTGGTGGGCCAGGACGAGGCGCTGGGGCTGGTTGCGGATTGCGTCCGTCGTTCGCGCACGGGATTAAGCGATCAAAACAGGCCCTTAGGTTCGTTTATCTTCATCGGGCCGACGGGCGTCGGCAAGACCGAGCTCGCCAAATCGCTGGCCTGGTTTTTGTTTGACGACGAGAACGCGCTGGTGCGTATCGACATGTCGGAATATACCGAGAAACATACGGTCTCGCGCCTCATCGGTGCGCCGCCGGGATATGTCGGTTATGAAGAAGGGAACCAGTTGACAGAGCGCGTGCGCCGGCGGCCTTACAGCGTCGTCAACTGGC
>CAZAYJ010000120.1:0-4482 GCA_964489335.1 uncultured Planctomycetia bacterium | reverse complement strand
GTCCTCAGATAGAGAAGCGAAAGCCGCTACATGCTTAGCCTGCCATTTATTCTCGCCTTGCGACCTCCGGCAGACAGGATCTCGCAAGGCCAGCCGGCTTAAGTTTCGCCCTTATCCCGCCGGCGGGGTAAAGACTATTCTGCCTGCTTTAAGGCCTTACGGCCTTAAAGCCCGTCATCACCGGAACACGCAGAATTGCCCCGGTCATGGCTTAGCCCAGCAAGTGGACTAAGGCTTATCTTACGCCTACTAACGGCGCATTGAATATCGGGTTAACGATATTAAGCGCTGCTAGCACTGTTGGATCAGTTTCAGCGTTTGTATTGTGTAAGGTGTTTAAAGAGGCCTCCTTACAACCTCTGCATGCTGCTCATCGCCCGACATACCTGAATCGAGCCCAATCAGCCCCAAGTTTTTAAAGAACGATGGCACGGATTGAAAAATGATTGCACAGATAAAAACTCTGCCGCTGTTTCTATCCCTTGCGTCTTGCCAGACGCCGCATGTCGCGTTCCATGTCGCGGCGCTTGATATCTTCCCTGCGGTCGTAGAGCTTTTTGCCGCGGACCAGAGACATCGCCACTTTGACGAGGCCTCTGGTATTGAAATAAAGCTTCAAAGGAGCCAGGGTAAAACCACGCTGCGATACCTGGCCCGTCAATTTACGGATCTGATTTCTGTGCAACAGGAGCCTGCGCGGCCGCGTTGCCTCCTCCTTAAAGTAACTGGCCTTTTCATACGGGGTAATATGACAGTTGTAAAGGTAAACCTCTCCCGTTTCGATCCGGCCGAACGCGTCGTCAATATTGGCCTTGGCTTCACGCAACGATTTGACTTCGCTGCCTTTAAGCTCAATACCGCACTCAAAGGTCTCCAGAACCTCAAAGTCGCGAAAGAGCTTCCTGTTTGTTGCGATAACCCGTTCTTCCATATTATTTTACCATCCAGAATGAAAAATATCCAGGGCGAGATTAACTAATTGAAAAAACCCGAAAAAAACCCATAAAGCCCCAGAAATAACGGAATCGTAAAGATGCTGGCGAGATGGCCGTAAAAAATGGCCTGATTGATCAGTCCTTCTTCCGCTTTCTGGTTTTTGGCAATCACGGACAAGAGCGCTGCCGGGGGCATGCAGGCCTGCAGCATCAGCAACAAGCCGACAAGAGGTTTGGGTTTGACGAGAAGCACGAAAACCAGAAACGCCAGCGGCACAAGCAGAAGTTTGACGACAAGGCCCAGGAGCATCGGCCGGACGTGTTGTATGGAACGGATGCGGATCAAAGCCAGGTTGCCGCCTACGACGATGATCGACAAAGGGATTGCGCAGCGCCCCATCATCTCGACGGGCTTGGAGACAAAAGACGGGATGAAACGCGTCCATCCGAAAAAAACAACAACAAGAGCCAAAATCGTCGCAATCACCGGAGCGTTGAACATGTCCTTGGTGTCAAAATGGCAAGCCCTTCCTTTGCAGGACAAAACAAAGACGCCGAACGAAAAGATCATCATGTTGAAACCCAAAAGAAAAAGAAAGATGTAAATGAACATGTCCGATACAGCGTCGGGCGCAAGCAGGCTGGCGACCAAAGGCAAGGGAAGATATCCTGAATTCTGAAACATCGCGATCCCCAAAAAAGGCCCCTCTTGGGAAACCAAAGAACGGTCCAGCGCCACCACAAACAGGCCAAAAAGATAGCCGACAGCCGTCACCAGGACGCTTAAAAGCGGAAAGATCCACCAATCCGAGAACTGTCTGAAGTTGAAACGTGCCGTTATCTCGCTGAACATCAAAAGCGGCAAAAACAGACCGATCACCAGCTCGCTCAACGTCTTGAGGCCTTCTTCACTGACGACCTTGCGGCGGATCAAGAAAAAACCGACGGCGCCGAGAATCACTAATTCCAGGATGGCCTGGCATGTCGTAGAAAATGAATGGAAAAACATGGTGTTATTATAACACAGGCGGGTCAGGGACGGTCCAGAATCTCGATTTGCCAGGGATGGCTTACGATAATCTCCGGAGACCCGCGATAGGACTTGATAAGACCGAAAATATTGACTCTCCGGCCGGTATAATCCTGCGCGAGTTGAATGCCTTCGCGCTCAAAGAAACTGATGTCTTTGGCAAAGATGATAACATGAAGACCGTCCATCTCCAGGGAGATCATTTTGTCTGTTCTGCGGGCGCGGGCGACCTTCCCTGACACAAATTTCCTCTGGCCGATATAATTGCATGCCTGAGAGCTCGGAATATAAAATTCATGCGCCCACATGCCCGCCTTGTTGTTACGGGCCTCCTTCTGAGCCGCCAGAAAAACATCCACGTAACGCACATTTGGCGGCAGGGTATAGAGAAAAGCCAGGCCGCGGCGCAACAGCTCCGTCTGCACCATGACCTCTTTGTTGTTCTCGCGGACAAAAACATACGCCAAGGTGCGACCGTACTTGTCTTTTTTCTGGACGTCATACTCCAGACGGACCTTCTTGCCCATGACCAGCGCTTCGTTCGCCTTCGTGGCCTCCTCACCTTCTGCATCCCCTGTCGGGACCCAGCCGGCGGACGTCTGGCGCCGCGTCTCCGGTGTATCGATCCCGATGTAGCGGACGGTGACGCCGGAATCCACGTCAACTGTATCGCCGTCGACAACGCGCACCACGCGGACGTCAACGGAGTTCCGCGACAAGCAGCCGAAAACAAAAGAGAATGCTGCGCCGAAGACTAACGCCGCCAGCGCACAGTAAGCCTTCGGGATACCGAGCATTCTCAAAAGACGTTGAGGGGGTCTGCGGAAAGACACCATCACATCAACTTCTGGACGATCTTGACAAAGACATTTTGTGCCGTGCCCAGCCTCGGAAAGATACCACGCCTAGCCTTAACCTTAAGCCGGATGGCTTCGGGTGTAATCTGGGTAACTTCCACCCTTACCTTAGCGCGTTCAATGGTCGCCTCCAGAACGCCTGCAGAGGCATCGCGGTTATTGACGAGGCCCAGCGTACTACAGACGGACTGGGCAGCGCGCCAGGCATCGATGAACTTGGCGTCATATTCTCCCTGGATGGTGTCACGGGTCACCGCATAACCTCCCACGGCACCCACGCCGCCAACCACCAACCAGACACAACCGCTCAAAAAAACCGTCGATACCCCCAAAACCACCAATGACAACCATGTCCTATTCTTCATTATTTGACCACCTTCTTTGAAAATATCTTATAAAAACAAAACACAGCCAAGGAAATAATGCCCGACCACGACAACCCTAAAAGGACCCATCCCGAAAAATTCATGCCAGTTCCCTCTCTGCCGACAGGCAGGATTCTCCCGCAACAATATTCCTGCGCCACGTTCTATTCATGTCACCCTTTCTGCGCTTCTCTGGCGCGCTTACGCCAGGCAATCTTGACAAGAATCGCCAGGACCACAAACAGCCCCAGAAGACCCAGGCGCGTCCAGAGGACAAAAGGCTTGTCGGCCTCCGAGACGCCTTTGAGCATGATCGTCGGCAACCCTTCCTGATAAAACCAGAAACCGAGAATAACCAAAAGAAAAACAGGCGTAATATACTTAATGATGAACTTATAGATGCGAGGCACGGCAATGTCCGCCCCGTGATGGATCTCCTCCCACGCCCTATCCATACCGAAAACCCAGGCAAAAAGGATGGTCTCGACCGTACCGAAAAGGACGAGACAGAACGTCCCGCCCCAGAAATCCAGCTCGTTGACAACGCCGCGTCCCAGGAAAAAAATCGCCGGATGGCACAGGGCAAAACTCACGATCGCAAAAATCCCGACGGCCTTTTTGCGGGAGATATCAAACTCATCCTCCAGAAACGCCACCGCTGGCTGCGCCAGAGAAACGCTCGACGTCACGCCCGCCAAAAAAAGAAGCGCAAACCACAAAAAACTCAAGATCGGCGCCAGGGGGATCTTGCCCAAAATCAACGGCATGGTCACAAATCCCAAGTCGAATGCGCCCTGTTTGGCGATCACCCCGACATCTACGGGCCCGAAGAAGACGAACGCCGCCGGGATAATGATACATCCGCCCAGGATGACCTCGGCGAACTCGTTCATGCTGACCGCGGTCAGGCCGGAAAGCGCCACATCATCTCCACGCGACAGGTAGCTGGCATACGTTAGGATCACGCCGATACCGACGCTCAGCGTGAAAAAAATCTGGCCCGCCGCCGCCAGCCAGACCTTGGCCGACTTGAGCGCGCTGAAATCAGGATTCCATAAGAATCCCAGCCCGTTGACAAGGTTCCAGTCCGGCTTTGCCGGGTCAGGCGTACCTAATGCCAAGACCCGCACGGCAAGGATGATCCCGAAAAAGAACAAGACGGGCAGCGCGATCTTGCAAAGAAGCTCAATACCACCGCGGATGCCGTAATAAATCACAAGGGTGTTCAAAAAAACGTCACGATGAAAAAAAGATATGCGGGGCCGAGGTTTGAAAAAAACGCATTATGTTCCAAC
>CAZAYJ010000119.1:0-4512 GCA_964489335.1 uncultured Planctomycetia bacterium | reverse complement strand
GCCAAGATAGGCGGCTTCCAGCGGGGCCCGGCCGGAATAAAACTCTCTGGGATCGTAACCGATGATGGAAAGATTGGCGACATCCGAAGCGGGAGCCATGCGGTCAGGAATAGTCGTCACTTGGGCCAGGAGCCCGTTCTTGACGACATAATCCATGTTCGGCGTCTCCGCCACGTCCAGCGGAGTCTTACCGCCTAATTTTTCGACGGGATAATCAGCCATCCCATCCGGGACAAGCACGATATATTTCATCAGCGATCCTGCAAAGACGGATCCTGTGCCGGACGTCACGATTCCGATACAGTCATGCCATCTTCTCTTTTAAAATCTTGAACAGTGACGCCGCCAGCGCCCGTTTGGACGCAGACTTAGCCAGAATATTCTTTGAGCCGAGGATAAACCCCCTGTAATGGCCGCCCTCAAACCTATTGGCGATGACAAGATCTGCCGACGCCTTTTTCATCGCTTCCAGAGACCTCTTGAGCAAAACAGCGTCCGTCACCTTTCCCTCCAGCTTGAACATGACAAGAAAAGCCTTCGGGTTGAGGCGCCTCATTACATCGATCAGTTTTGGGGCCGGAGTCAGGCGCAAAATCAATTGGGGGTGCGCCGACGATATCTTCCCCGGAACCGGTTTAAGCAGATAGTCACTCACCGCTGCGGCATGCAGAATGATATCGTATGACCTGCGCGCCAGCATCGCGGAAACCTGCTTTAAAAGCTCGTCGAAATATTTGAAACGCGCCACGCGCACGCCCTTGAGGCAGAAACCATACGTAACAGGCCCCAGGATCACATCAACGTCCATGCCGCAGGCGCGCGCCTCCCGGGCCAAAAGAACCCCCATTTCTCCCGACGAGGTATTGCTGATCACCCGCACATCATCGATAGGCACCCACGTCGGGCCGGCCGTGATAAGGATCTTTTTTCCGGCCAAAGTATCTCGTTTCATCGAGAAAACCCCATTTCTTTCAGGATCGCCTTCAGATCCGCCCTCAAGACTTTCGGTTTTTTGATAGAAGCAATGGCCCGGTCGGGATCTTTAAGGCCGTGACCTGTCAAGATGCACACAACGGTCGCCTCGCGTCCTGCAACGCCTTCCTGGCGAAAATACCCGGAGCGGGACAGCTTTAAGATACCGGCGACAGACGCCGCAGACGCCGGTTCCACAAAAACACCTTCCTTACCCGCCAAAAGCTTGTAAGCCGAAAGGATTTCCCGGTCAGTCACGGTATCGATGAGTCCTCCAGACTCTTCCCGCGCCGCGACCGCCTGTTTCCAGCTGGCGGGGTCGCCGATCTTGATGGCTGTTGCGATCGTTTTGGGATGTTTGACGGGCTTGCCTTTAACAATGGGGGCCGCGCCCGAAGCCTGGAAACCAAGCATCTTCGGCAAAGCTGAGATCCTGCCTTTGGCATGGTATTCCTTATACCCCTTCCAGTAAGCCGTAATGTTTCCTGCGTTCCCGACAGGGATGGCGTGATACGCAGGCGCCTCCCCAAGGTCATCGCAGATCTCAAAAGACCCCGTCTTCTGCCCCTCAATACGGTATGGATTGACGGAATTCACGAGCGTTATTGGATATTTGGACGCAATCTCACGCACAAGCCGCAAGGCATCGTCAAAATTTCCCTTGATAGCCAAGACTTTCGCGCCGTGGATAAGCGCCTGGGCCAATTTACCCATGGCAATGGCGCCTTCGGGGATAAGCACGACGCATTTCATTCCGGCTCGGGCGGCATAGGCCGCGGCAGAAGCGGACGTATTGCCCGTCGAAGCGCAAATGACAACCTCCGAGCCCTCCTCTTTCGCCTTGGAGATCGCCATGGTCATCCCCCGGTCTTTAAAAGAACCCGTGGGGTTCAACCCTTCGTATTTAAGAAACACCCGGCATCCTGTCGCCTGACTCAAGACGAGAGAATAGATAAGCGGTGTGTCACCTTCAAGGAGCGAAACAACGGGCGTCCTGTCCGTCACGGGAAGAAATTCCCTGTATTTCTGGATCAATCCTTGATATGCCATGGGTCCGCCTAAAAACCTTCCATGTGGATCTTGACGGTTTTGCCTTTGACGATCGCCAGCCGATCGATATTTTCTAGGGCCTTGCGCAAATTCTTCTCAAGAACATTGTGCGTGATCATGACGACAGGGACGAATTTCGCCCGCTTGCGCTCTTTCTGGCTGACCTGCGCAATGCCGATGTGGTTTTTACCCAGGATACCAGAAATCCTGGCAAGGATACCCGGTTTATCAATGGCCATAAAACGCAGATAATAGCGGCTCTGAATCTCATCCATACGACGAATACGGCTCACGCGCGCTGCCGCCTTTGCCTTGCGCCCGCCTTCATCCTGGGCATCGCGTCCAAGATCGACGATATCACTGATGACGGCGGAAGTCGTCGGAGATTGTCCGGCGCCTCTGCCATAAAACAGCATATCGCCGACCATGTCGCCCTTCAGTAAAATTGCGTTAAAGACGCCGTTTACGACCGCCAGAGGATGTGTCTTCGGTAAAAGGGTCGGATGAACCCTCGCCTCAAGGCTTTCGTGGTCCTTCTTGGCGATAGCCATAGGTTTGATGACAAGCCCCATCTCCCCCGCATAGCGCACATCCATCTCGGAGATATCGGAAATGCCCTCCCGTATGACGGCATCCAGAGGAACCCTTTTGGAGAATAAAAGATAGCAAAGGATGACCAGCTTATGTGCCGCATCAATCCCCTCGATATCCAGACGCGATTGACGTTCCGCGTAACCTTTTTTCTTGGCCAGACTCAACGCCTCTGCAAAACTCAAAGACTCCTGCGACATCTTGGACAAAAGATAATTGGATGTCCCATTGATGATGCCGTAAAGCGAATCGATACGGTTAGCGACCAGGCCTTCTTTGAGAGCCTTGATGATCGGGATGCCGCCGCAGACGGATGCCTCAAACTTGAGCTGCCTGCCGGCCTTCGCCGCAACCGAAAGGATATCTTCGATATCGCTGGCCAACAATGCCTTATTGGCTGTCACCACATGTTTTTTGTGTTTCAGGGCCTGAAGAATCAGTTCCCTGGCCGGATGCTGTCCGCCGATCAACTCAACGACGCAATCGATCTTTTCGTTCTTAATGATATCCTGTGGATTTGTCGTAAACGCAGACTGGGGCAAGCCAAGCTGGGCGCCTCTTGAGCGCCGCACATCGCAAGCCATAGCCAAATGCATGTCCACGCCGCTGCGCTCCGCGACAAGCCCTCTTTTATCCCTCAGGGCCTTAACGACACCGGACCCGATGGTCCCCAAACCAATCACTCCAACGCTGATTCTCTTCACGTGTCACCCGTTTCTTAGTTAAAAATGGCCGAGTACATACCGGCCTGGCCCTATGAACATGAACCCCAGAAAAACAATCCCGTCCTCAATGGCATGAGAGGCAATCTTCAACCCGTCGCCGCGACGGAAATGCATCGCCGCTGCCACGACCATCACCAAAAAAAGAAAAAGACAAGCAGGCCTGAACAAGATACCCGTCAAAACACAAAACCCTCCGAAAACCATCACCGCCGCGGCCAGGAACCCCCAAAAGACAAAACCGAAACGGATCCCGACGGCAGATATCGCCTGCCCCACGCCATCCCAAGAAACCGGGCCTCCTACAAGTTTCGGCCAGCCGTAATAGACGAACATACACCCGAAGACAAGACGAATAACTAACAAGCCCGCGTCGGCATGCATTGACAACTCACTCCAGACCATGGCTGCCTCCTGTGCGCGTCAAACACCCGTTCAAGTGCTCGACCATTTTATTCCTTAGTCCTGTCAGAGCGTTTTGACTAATGCTTCTGCGGTATAATCCCGTGCGCTAAAAAAATGGTCGGGGAGAGCGGATTCGAACCGCTGCCCCCTTGAACCCCATTCAAGTGCGCTACCAAACTGCGCCACTCCCCGGACATTTTTGCGCACGGGGAACCCCTGCCCCTCACCTTTCCACAAGGTGCGGGACCTCCCATATCTTAAATCGACAAAGTCGCAAGCGCGCTACAGCAAACGGCACACGCAAGACAATCTTAAAACTCCCTACGCGCCTTCTGGCTTCCTTTTTCTCTCCATCAAATTTCTGACAGCCATCCTGGGATGCGTATGCTTAAAAAGAACATTGTATATTTGTTGCGATATCGGCATCGACACACGGAATCTCCTGGCCAGGCCGCATGCGGACTTCGACGTCAAGACCCCCTCGGCCACCATCTTCATAGAAGCAAGGATATGTTTAACGGACTCCCCTTTGCCGATGCGCTCTCCAACGCTATGATTGCGGCTTAACGGATTAAAACACGTCGTGACAAGATCTCCCAGGCCTGCGATACCGGCAAAAGTGTCTCTTTTGGCGCCCATGGCCGTGCCTAAACGCGATATCTCGGCTAAACCGCGCGCGACGATCGCCGCCTTCGCATTCGTCCCGAAGCCGAGGCCGTCAGAAATACCGCAGGCAATGGCGATCACATTCTTAAGGCTTCCGCCCAATTCC
>CAZAYJ010000118.1:0-4513 GCA_964489335.1 uncultured Planctomycetia bacterium | reverse complement strand
ACGCAATGCTGTGCGCGCCAGGGCTTCAGGAATGCCGCCCAACTCAAAAAGGATGGCGCCTCGCCTCACCATAGCCACCCAATGGCTCAAATCCCCCTTGCCCTTTCCCATGCGGGTTTCTGCAGGTTTTTTAGTCACGGACTTGTGAGGGAAAACCCTGATCCAAACCTTTCCGCTTCCTCTCAATTGCCTGGCCAAAAGCACCCGGACGGCCTCGATCTGATTGTTTTTGATCGATCCGTTATGCAAAGCCTTCAGGCCGAATTCACCAAAACTTAATTCAGAACCTTTTATGGCGATACCGCGGTTTTTCCCGCGCTGAAATTTTCTGTATTTGACCCGTCTGGGCATCAAAGCCATTATCCTGCTCCTTGTAACTTCTCTTCAACAGAGCTACGCCTTTACTTCCGTATTTTCAGCCTTGCCCTCAGTCTTTCCCTGTGCCGCTTCTTCCTGTTTCTTGCGGTCTTCTTTAAGCTTCTCCAGGAGAGCGTCTCCTTTGTAGACCCAAACCTTGACGCCGATCAGACCGTAACGCGTATGGGCTTCCGTAAATCCGTAATCGATATCCGCGCGGAACGTCTGTAAAGGGATGCTCCCCCATTTATACACCTGCGTCCTGGCGATCTCCGCCCCTCCGAGACGGCCGGCCACACAGACCTTGATCCCCTTGGCCCCGGAAGACACCGCCTGGTCCATGGACCTCTTGATGGCGCGGCGGAAAGCTACGCGCTTTTCGAGCTGAAAAGCGATATTTTCCGCAATAAGCTGTGATTCGATGGAAGGGCTCTTAACTTCCTCAATATCCACGACCACTTCTTTATCCTTAACGATATCTCTGAGATCGTTTGTCAACTTTTCGATATCCGCCCCGTGACGACCGATGATCACGCCAGGCCTGGCGGAATGGATACGGATCTTGACCTTGCCGGCAACACGGTCAATCGTCACCTTGGAAACGGCGGCAGCCTTAAGCTGGTTTTTGATGTGTTTGCGTATCTTGTAGTCTTCCTCAAGATAGAGCCCAAAATCGGCATGGCGTGCAAACCACTTCGAAGCTGAATCTTTGATAAAACCCAGCCTCACTGACGTCGGATTAACTTTTTGCCCCATAAAATAACCTCTTATTTCTTCGATGTTTTCGCCCGGACGACGCGGCGTTTCAAGATAGACTTTTTCGATTTTTCCACCGGCGCCGGCGCCGCTTGATGGACCAAATCCAGTTCGACCTTGATATGGCTGGTTTTCTTCAAGATTTCTCCGGCCCGACCGAAGGTCGCAGCCCGATAACGTTTCCAGCGCGGCCCCTCGTCTGCCGTAATCTTGGAAATCACAAGTGCCTGTGCGTCCAACCCTTTGGATTTGGCATTAGCCACGGCGGAATGCAGCACCTTGGACACATAATACGTCGGCCTCTTGTTGATGAATTTAAGGACGTTCATCGCCTCGACGGCGTTCATGCCGCGGATCAAATCGATCACTTGTCTGATCTTTCTGGCTGAACCCCTGACATATCTCACTTCGGCTTTTGCAATCATTAATTTTGCCTTTTAAATATTTCCTCTACAAAATCATCATGGTGGACGAGCCTGCGCGCGCGCCCAAACAGGGAATCATTATTACGTCAACTCTACGGCCTTCTTGGCTTTGACGCCGCCGTGTTTTCTGAAAGTCCTTGTGGGAGCGAATTCCCCCAACTTATGTCCAACCATATTCTCTGTGACGAAGACCGGTACGTGCTTGCGGCCGTCGTGGATGGCGATCGTCAACCCAACAAAATCAGGCGTTACAGTCGAGCTCCTGGACCATGTCTTAATGGGTTGACGGGAACCGCTCCTACGGGCAGCCTCCACCCTCTTCACAAGCTTTTCTTCGACGAAAGGTCCTTTTTTAAGCGAGCGTGCCATTAGCCATTCCTTCTCTTGATGATGAATTTATCGGAATACCTCTTGCCTTTTCTGGTCTTGAGGCCCTTGGTCTTCTGGCCCCACGGCGAAACCGGATGAGGATTTCCCTGACCGGCCTTGCCTTCGCCGCCGCCATGCGGATGGTCGATCGGATTCATGGCCGAACCGCGGACCGTCGGTCGAATGCCCAGCCAACGCTTACGGCCGGCTTTGCCATGCATCTCAGCTTCGTGTTCGACATTCCCTACCTGCCCGATCGTAGCCAGACAATCCAGATGGATCAACCGCACCTCACCGGACGGAAGCTTGACATGCGCATTCTCCCCTTCCTTGGCGGTTATCTGAGCGGCATTGCCGGCGCTACGAACGACCTGCCCGCCTTTGCCGCGCGTCAATTCGACATTATGGATAAACGTTCCCAGAGGAATATATCTCAAAGGCATCGTATTGCCTGTTTTGACCTCGAGATCCGCTCCCCGCGAACTTGCGATGACGTCGCCTGCCTGCAATCCCAGCGGCGCAAGGACATATCTCCTTTCGCCATCCGGAAACTCGACAAGCGCAATACGGCACGTCCTGTTCGGATCGTATTCGATCGCCAAAACCTTTGCAGCTACATCGAATCTATCCCTTTTAAAATCGACGATACGGTAAAGCTTCTTGTGCCCGCCGCCGATATGGCGCGTCGTGATACGGCCGACGTTATTGCGGCCGCCGGATTTGCGCAACGGTTCAACCAGCGACTTTTCCGGACGCTTTTTGGCCACGCCTTCAAAATCAGGCAAATTGGCCCAGCGCATTCCCGGCGTTGTAGGCTTAAATCTCCTTAACCCCATCTTGACTTACCTTTCTTCTTTCCGACAGATCACTTTAAATCGATCTTCTGGCCCTCGGCGAGACGCACAAACGCTTTTTTCCAATCCGGCTGCTTTCCCAGCTGCATACGGATGCGCTTCATCTTGCCCCGGACGGTCATCGTGTTGACGTCGCGCACCTTGACTTTGTATATCTTCTCCACCGCGTTTTTAATGTCAACCTTGGAGGCGCAAGAAGCGACGTAAAACTGATAGCACCCGTCGGACTCGAGGCGAGAGCCCTTTTCGGAATGAATTAAAGTTTTAATAGTATCATATGGACTATACATGTTTCAAGCGTTTTGTTAAATTTTTTAACGAGTCTCTGGATAAAATGATCTTCTTGGTATTCATGACATCATAGGCATTCAGCGACGAAGAATCCGCAAGCTGCAGCCCCTGGATATTGCGCGCCGAGCGCTTGATGTTTTCCGTCACAGATTCCAGGACGCACAGGACGGATGTCGCCGACAATTTGAGGGCGCCGAGGAATTTGGCAAACTCCTTGGTCTTGGGAGCAAGGACATGGATCTTCTCGACCAGAACGACGTCTCCGGAAGCGATCTTGGCATTCAGGCTCGACCGCAGGGCTTCGTTCCTGATCTGCTGAGGCATCGCGTAGCTGAAATCCCTTGGGTGAGGCCCGAAAACAACGCCACCGTGACGCCACAAGGGCGAACGGGTCGAACCGTGACGTGCCCGACCGGTCCCCTTCTGACGCCATGGTTTCTTGCCGCCGCCGGAAACTTCGCCACGCGTCTTTGTCTCGGCTAGGCCCAAACGGCGGTTGGCACGATAGCCCACAATCGCCTGGTACAAGGTTTTCTTCTTCACAGAACCATCGAAGACATGGGCATCAAGCTCGATCTCCTCGACCACCTTATTGCCCATATCTACTACCGGCATTACGATACGATTCTTCTTTTCCATGATCCCTTACGCTTTCTTCTGCTTCTTGATGGACTTTCTGATTTCAAGCAAACTCGTCTTGTATCCCGGGACCGCGCCTTCAACCACAAGAATATTGTTGGCCAGATCAACCTTGACAACCTTAAGGTTCTGAACTGTGACCTTCTGGTGTCCCATGTGGCCAGCCATCGTCTTGCCTTTAAACACGCGGGAAGGATCGGAACTTGCGCCGATCGAACCAACGCGGCGATGAGACATGGAACCGTGGGTCATCGGCGTACCCATCCAGTGCCAACGCTTCATGCCGCCCTGGAAGCCTTTGCCGATGGAAACACCTGATACGTCGACGAAATCACCTTCCTGAAAAATATCCACCTTGATTTCGTCGCCGACCTTGTAGTTCCCCTTGTCGGCCACGCGCAACTCGCGCACGTAACGCCGGACGCCAAGGTTCAGTTTTTTGAACTCGCCAAGCTGCGGTTTCTTGATCTTGGACTCTTTGGTATCTCCGAAGCCGACTTTGATGTTCTTATCGTTAAGACCCATCACGACGCAAGGACCCGCTTCGATGACGGTCACAGGCCTCACCTTGCCGGCCTCGCCGAACACCTGCGTCATGCCGACCTTTTTTCCCAGTATTTTTATCGTCGTATTCAATACACCCATGGATTCACCATTTTTCTTTGCAGCCGCCGGTTTGCTTGAGGCGTCAGCGGATTTCCACGTCCACGCCGGCAGGGAGATTCAACTTCCGCAAAGCATCGATCGTCTTGGCTGTCGGCTCATGGAGCTCAAGCAACCTCTTGTGCGTCGCCAAGAGAAACTGCTCCCTAGACTTCTTGT
>CAZAYJ010000117.1:0-4545 GCA_964489335.1 uncultured Planctomycetia bacterium | reverse complement strand
CATCGCCCTTTGCTGGACAGTTGAATTTTCTTGTTTCCCCGCGTAATTCGGCTATAATGGACACCTGCGGATACTGGAGCGACCCGGCAGGACGAGGAAGTCCGCGGGTCCCGATGACCTGGTGTTTTGTGACGCCGGGACCGGTTGTCCGCAGACGCGAAACATCTTCCACCCCTATGACGGATCTGACGATCAACGGCGATCGCCTTTACCGCAGTAATTCCCCTAACATACCTTTTGTCTTTCATTCTGTCTTTAACCCTGTTTTTGTCATTTTCCGGAGGTTTCATGCCCAGACGTAACGACATTCATAAGGTCCTTATTATCGGTTCAGGCCCGATTATTATCGGTCAGGCGTGTGAGTTCGATTATTCAGGAACCCAGGCGTGCAAGGCGTTGAAAAAAGAAGGTTATGAGATTGTCCTGGTCAATTCGAACCCCGCGACCATCATGACAGACCCGGGCATGGCGGACAGGACGTATATCGAACCCTTGACTGTCGAAAGTTTAGAGAAAATTATCGCCCAGGAAAGGCCTGATGCGCTCTTGCCAAACCTTGGCGGACAAACCGGCCTTAATCTGGCGTCCAGCCTTTACAAGGCGGGCATCCTGAAGAAATACAAAGTCGAAGTGATCGGCGTCAAGGCGGACGCGATCGAACGCGGCGAAGACCGGGAGATTTTTAAGCAGACCATGAAGCAGCTGGATATTCCGGTGCCTCGCTCGGAGATTGCGCATACCGTTGCGCAGGCCGAAGAGATCGCCTCCCGGATCGGCCTGCCGGTCGTGGTGCGGCCTGCTTATACCCTGGGCGGCACCGGCGGCGGCATCGCCTATAACGGCGAGGAGCTTAAGGTCATCGCGACGCGCGGCCTGGCCATGAGCATCGTTCATCAGGTTTTGATCGAAGAGGCGGTCATCGGCTGGGAAGAGCTTGAGCTGGAAGTCGTGCGCGACAAAAACAATCAGAAGATCACTGTTTGTTTCATCGAAAATATCGATGCGATGGGCGTGCATACGGGCGACAGTTTTTGCGTGGCGCCGATGCTGACCGTCCCCAAGAAACTCCAGGAAAAAATGCAGGAGCTTTCCTACAAGATCGTGGATGCGATCGGCGTGATTGGCGGCACAAACATCCAGTTTGCACACAATAAGGCCGATGACCGCCTTGTCGTTATCGAAATCAACCCGAGGACGTCGCGCTCTTCGGCCCTGGCCTCCAAGGCTACGGGTTTTCCTATCGCTTTGGTGTCCACGCGGCTGGCGGCGGGACTCACCCTTGATGAGATTCCGTATTGGAAGGAAGGGACGCTGGAGAAGTATAAGCCGAGCGGGGATTATGTCGTCATCAAATTCGCGCGCTGGGCTTTCGAGAAATTTGCGCAGGCCAAAGACGTCCTGGGGACTCAGATGAAGGCCGTCGGCGAAGTGATGAGTATCGGCAAGAATTTTAAAGAGGCTTTTCAAAAATCGATCCGGTCTCTTGAAATAAGCCGCCACGGGCTGGGCATGGCCAAGAATTTCGGCAGTCTTTCCGTTGAAGAGCTTCTAGACCGTCTCTCGATGCCGTCGAGCGAAAGGGTGTTTTTGATGTATGAGGCCCTGCGCAAAGGTGTTAGCGTCAAAGAGCTCAACAAGCTGACGCACATCGGCTCCTGGTTTATCGGGGAGATGAAAGACTTAGTGGAGTTCGAAGAGGAGATGAAGAAACATTCCTGGGGCGATCTTCCCGATGCGGACCTCGTCAAAGCCAAGGAGTGGGGCTTTTCTGACAAATACCTTTCTAAGCTTTTTAACGTCAGGGAATCTGAGGTGCGCAAAAGACGGCTGGCCTTAGGCAAGAAGGGCCGGTATGAAGCGGTGCCTGTCAGCGGCGTTGACAATGCCGCTTATTATTATTCGACGTACAGCGAAGGGAAAGACGAAGTCCCTGTGTCGCCGAACAAGAAAGTCATGATCCTGGGCGGCGGCCCTAACCGTATCGGCCAGGGGATTGAGTTCGATTATACCTGCGTGCATGCCGCGCTGGCATTACGGGACGAAGGCTATGAATCCATCATGGTGAACTGCAATCCTGAGACCGTCTCGACCGATTACGATACGTCTAACAAGCTTTATTTCGAGCCCGTGACAGTGGAAGACGTCTTGGCGATTTACGAAAAGGAAAAACCCGTCGGCGTCATCGCCCAGTTCGGCGGCCAGACGCCGCTGAACATTGCGGCGGAGCTCAAACGCTGCGGGGTCAAGATCCTGGGGACGACCCCGGAAAATATCGCCATGGCCGAGGACCGCGAGCTTTTCCGTCAGAGGATGCTGGACCTGGGTATCCTTCAGCCGGAGAGCCAGACCGCGCGTTCGCTTGACGAGGCCCTGAAGATCGCCCGGAAGATCGGCTATCCCCTAATGGTCAGGCCTTCATTCGTCCTGGGCGGTCGCGGCATGGAGATCATCTATGACGAGTCGGCGCTGGCTAAATATGCCCTAGAGGCCATCAATGTCTCACCCGAATATCCGATGCTGATCGACAGGTTCCTGGAGGAGGCGCTGGAGACGGAAGTAGATGCGCTCTGCGACGGGCAGGAGACGTTTGTCGCCGCCATTATGGAACATATCGAACAGGCGGGTATCCACTCCGGGGATTCCGCCTGCGTGATTCCGCCGAGGTCCATCAAGCCCAGGCACATCGAGACCATCATGAGGTATACGGATATGATCGCCAAGAGCCTGGACGTGGTCGGCCTCATCAATATCCAATATGCCATCTGCAATGATCAGGTCTATGTGCTGGAGGCCAATCCGCGCGCCTCCCGTACGGTCCCTGTTGTCTCCAAAGTGACGGGAATCTTGATCGCGCGCATTGCGACACAGCTCATGCTCGGCAAGAAAATAGCCGATTTTCCTCAGCTGAAGCGGAAATCCAAAATGCCCATGGTGGGCGTCAAAGAAGCCATCTTTCCTTTTAACATGTTTCCCGAAGTTGATCCCGTTCTGGGGCCGGAGATGAGGGCGACTGGCGAAGTGATGGGCGCCGCCGATACTTTTGAGGCCGCCTTTTTTAAGGCCGAGGACGCGGCAGGTTCGAGGCTTCCTCTTGCAGGGAATGTTTTGATCACCGTGACCGACAGCGACAAAAGGGAGGCCATCGGCGTGGCGCGCAAACTCAAAGAGTTGGGTTTCAATATCTACGCCACCGAGCACACGAGCCGCCATCTCAAAGAGAGAGGCGTTGAAAACAAAATGATCATGAAGTTGCACGAAGGCCGGCCCAACATTGCTGACGCCATCATCAACAAGGAGATTCAACTGATCATCAATACGCCCGTAGGAAAATCCGGCAAGGTTGACGATAGTTATATCCGGATCATGGCTATCCAGCACAAGATTCCCTATATTACGACGATGGCCGCAGCGAAGGCCAGCGTCGATGCCATCGAGGCGATGCGCAACAAAGAAATCGTCCCTAAGGCGCTGCAGGATTACCATAAGAGTGTGTAGGGCCCCGCATAAACGGAGGGCCTAATTCCGCCGGAGGCGGAATGAAGGAGGGAGAATGAAGACGAAGGAGATACCGGCGGATAAGTTAAATTCCAGACTTTTTATTGCAGAGAAGGTGAAAGAGATTGACAGGGCCGTCAAATCCGGCCTTGCCATTAACGCTCTTTCCGGAGGCGTGGATTCGTCGGTCGTTACCATGCTGGGGCATAAGGCTCTGGGCAAGAGGCTTAAGACTTATTTCATCGATAACGGCATCATGCGCCTCAACGAGCCGCGCCAGATCGTCCTTTTGTTTAAGAGGCTCGGCGTGACGGTGGACGTCATTGACGCCAAGGAGAAATTTTTCAAAGCCCTTAAGGGCGTAACGGATCCCGAAGAGAAGCGGGAGGCTATTACCCGGACATTCTATAAGGATGTCTTTGGGGGGCTCGTGAGGAACAGCAGGGCCAGATACCTCTTACAGGGGACCATCCTGACGGATGTCGACGAGACTGTCGCCGGCATCAAGCGTCAACACAATGTGTTCAAGCAGTTGGGCATAGACCCGCAGAAGGCCTTTGGTTATAAGATCCTTGAGCCGTTGGTCCAGCTGCGCAAGGACGGCGTGCGCAAGGTGGCCCAGGCGCTGGGGTTGCCGCCGTCGGTATTCAGCCGCATGCCGTTTCCCGGGCCGGCCCTGGCCGCCCGCATCATCGGCGAAGTGACGCCGGAAAAGATCGAGATGGTGCGCCTTGCGACGGCCATCACAGAAGAGGCTCTGGCGTCGGTTAAGCCGTTTCAGTGCATGGCCATACTTCATAACGACCGGGTCACGGGCATACGGAATGGTAAGAGGGATTTCGGCATGCAGATCGAGATCCGCTGCTGGGAGAGCGTCGATGCGCGCAAGGCGGAGCCGACGAAGGTTCCTTATGAGACGCTTAGTCTTTTGGCGCGGCGGATCGTAACGGAAGTCCCAGGGGTCGTGAGTGTGACCTACAACATCACGCCCAAGCCACCGTCGACCATGGAAGCGATATAAGATTATTTCAGGCAGCAGGGGTGAAGAGG
>CAZAYJ010000116.1:1056-4564 GCA_964489335.1 uncultured Planctomycetia bacterium | reverse complement strand
CCTGATAGGCGCGATCAACCCCCTCTTCTTCAGCTCTTTCATCGCGTCGCCGAACGCCCCGACGCCAGGAAGGATCAATTTGTCGTAGCGCCCAAGGTCGCAACCGCGCCCAACCGTATCCGTGTCCATGCCGAGCGCCGCAAAGCTGTTGCGGACGCTGTAAAGATTCCCCATCCCGTAATCAATGATGGCGGTCTTTTTAATCAATGATGCCTTTCGTGGAAGGAACGCCTTTCCTGCGCGGATCAATCTGTGTGGCCTTGTCCAGAGCGATACCCAGGGCCTTAAAAACCGGCTCTAATGTCGCGTGCAAATCCTTGCTGGGATTATCTATCTTGATATTCAGGTTCATCCCCAGTTGTTTGGCGAACGCTTCAAAAAAATGTTCGGCATATTGGGCCTTGTAGTCTTTTTGAGCAACGCACACCAAAGGCAGCTCCCACCGGAAAGAACCCCTTCCGCTTAAATCCACGTTGACGTTCGCCGTCACATTCTCCATAGGGGCCGCGGCAAAACCGATCCTGTTGATGCCGGTCTTGTTCCCAAGCGCCTTTTTAAACGCCTTGCCCAAAACGATGCCCAGATCCTCGTTCGTGTGATGGCTATCCACCTTCAGATCGGCAGAAAGAGTCTTGATCTCCAGATCAAACAACCCCCAAAAAGCAAACAATTCCAGCATGTGATCCAGAAAGCCGATCCCCGTATCGATCTTGGCCTTCCCCGCGCCGTCAATATTTAATTTGACCGTGATGTTCGTTTCCGTTGACTTTCTGGATTCCGTCGCCGTCCTCTTTTTCATAAAACATCCTCTCAAAGGCACCTGTTCTCTGTTATCGCTGCTTACTCGAACCTTTTCTTGACGCTTTCAAAATGCTTGCTCAATCCTTCGATCTGGCATAACTTCTCAATGTGGGGCTTGGACTCCTCCAGGGCCTTCCTCGAATAAGAGATGATATGCGTGGATCTCAAAAAATCCTTGGTGCAGAGGCCGGAAAAGAACCTTGCGGAACCGGCAGTCGGCAACACATGGCTTGGGCCCGCATAATAATCGCCCAGCGCCACAGGACTAAAAGGTCCCAGGAACGCCGCTCCCGTATTCCTGATCTTCTTGATGAACTTTCTCGGATTGTTTGTCAAAATCTCCAAGTGCTCCGGAGCAATCAGGTTGCTGACGTCAACCGCCTCGTCCATGTTTTTGACGAGGACGACATATCCGTCGTCCCGGCCCGGCAGCGCATGACGCACCTGTTTGGCCAAAGACTTAGAAGGCGTGACCAGGATCGCCAGTCCTCCGGCGTGCTCCGCCTGTGCGGCAAGATCCGCCAGGACGTACTGCACGTTGCAATTCCTGTTGGCGATTACGACAAGCTCCGTTGGCCCTGCCAGCATGTCGATATCCACAAACCCGAAGACCTGCCGCTTGGCCGCTGTCACGTAAAGATTCCCGGGACCTACGATCTTGTCCACGCGACGGATCGTCTTTGTTCCGAAGGCCAGCGCTGCGATGGCCTGCGCCCCGCCGATCTTGTAGATCTCGTTAACCTTCAGGAGGTCGGCGATAACAAGGATATTAGGGTTGACATGGCCGGCCGCATCCGGCGGCGTCACAAGCACAATATCCTGCACGCCCGCAATGCGCGCCGGCAATACGCTCATATAAACACAGGAAACCAAAGGTGCCGTGCCTGCCGGCACATAAACGCCGACGCGGTTCAACGGATCAACCTTTTCGCCGAGAAAAACGCCGTCTCGCCCGCTCCTCCGGCGGAACTTCTTGTCCTGCGTCGCATAGAACGCGCTGACGTTGGCGATAATCTTTTTGAGTGTCGCGATAAATTCAGGCTTCATGTCCTGGAAGGCCGCACTCTTTTCCGCCTCGCTGACCCGCATCTGCTTCAATGAGAGCTTGACGCCGTCAAAGCGATGCGTATATTTCAAAACAGCCTCGTCTCCGCCCATGCGCACGCCGCGGATGATCTTCTCGACAGACGACTGAATGCGCCGTTTTTGCATGAAGCTCGCCCTGTTGACGAGCTTTTCGAATTCCCGGCTCTGCGGTTTGATGATCCTCACAGGACCTCCTGGATCGTGCGTTCGAACTCTTTAAAAACAGCCTCGTGCTTAGAAAAGTCTTTAAGTCCGCCCTGGGCAAAGTCGCGCCGGCCGCCGCCGGAACCGCCGAAGGCTGAAAGAACCTTTTTGAGAAGTGCATCTGCCGCAATCTCCCGGCAGGACAACGCTGGTGTAAGGGCGCAGACAAAATAAATATCTTCGTCCTTCTGGCCGCTTAAGAAAAATATGCCGGCCTGCG
This sequence comes from uncultured Planctomycetia bacterium, assembly GCA_964489335.1. Lineage (GTDB taxonomy): Bacteria > Omnitrophota > Gorgyraeia > Velamenicoccales > Velamenicoccaceae > Velamenicoccus. The sequence continues at coordinate 2,253 of CAZAYJ010000116.1, read as the reverse complement.
CAATTTTGGCTTTAAGCAAATCTGCACAACGCCTCAAGAAAGCGATATCAGCGCTCTTGAATGTGTGCTCTACGATGACAACATCCTTGATGCGCCGTGCGGAAGTAATCATCCCCTCCACATCCTGACTCAGCGTCTTCTCTTGCAAGCGGATCAAATCCTTCTCCATGACCTTAAGCTTCTGGGCCTGTGCATCCAGGCTGGCGAGAAACCGCTCAGGTCTTGTCTTGAGCTTCTCCGAGGCCTCCTCCAGTGTTCGTCTGGAATCCATCAAAGAGTCAAAAGCGATCCGGCCAGTCAAGGCTTCGATACGTCTCAAACCGCTGCCGACGGAAGATTCCGCCGTGATCAGGACCAAGCCGATACGCCCCGTCTCTGCAGCATGGGTGCCGCCGCAAAATTCCTTGCTGTAATCCCCGACACTCACGACCCTGACAGTATCTTCGTACTTCTCACCGAACAAAGCGATGGCGCCGGTCTTTTGGGCTTCGGCCTTTGACATCGTCCTGGCGTCTATCTTGTCATTACGAATAATGTAGGCGTTGAGCTTCTCCTGGATATCCTCCATCTCCTCTGCCGAAATATCCTTAAAATGCGTAAAATCGAAACGGAACCTGTCGGGCTCGACAAAAGAACCGGCCTGCTGCACATGAACACCCAGCACCTGGCGCAGAACAGCCTGAAGGATATGTGTCGCCGTGTGCGCGCGCTTCACGGCCTCGCGATGCTGCGCATCGACCTGAGGAATAACGGCATCTCCTGTACGCAGGGCACCTACCCCCTCCACGTCTACCAGATGAATGATGGAACCGTCCTGTTTTTTAGTATCGCGCACCTTGAGTTGCAAGCCGCCTGCGACAATCACCCCGATATCGCCGACCTGGCCGCCCGCCTCGCCGTAAAATGGCGTCTGATCCAGGACGATACCAACCTTGTCGCCTGGCTGCGCCTCGGAAACTTCACGGACATCTTTGATAATCTGCACGACCTTGGCCTGACAACTATCCGTTTCATATCCCACAAAACGCGAAGGTTTCAGGATAACCCCTTCGCCGGAAAAAATCGAACACGCCATCTTGCTCGTCATGCGGGACTTATCATGATCCTGCCGGATCAACGCATCAACGCGCGCAAAGTCCACGCCGATCCCGGCGTACTCGGCGCGGAACGCGGCGAGCCAGCCGGCGACGAGCGGCC
>CAZAYJ010000116.1:0-1046 GCA_964489335.1 uncultured Planctomycetia bacterium | reverse complement strand
CCTCGCCGGAAAACATCGACCAGGCCATCTTGCACGTCCACCGCGACTTATCCTGTTCCTGCCGGATCAACGCCTCAACGCGCGCCATGTCCACGCCGATCCCGGCCTTCTCGAAATAATCCTTTGTGAAATCAGGCTGAATGCCGTATGTCACATACAGGTCCAGGCCTGTTTCCGGCGCAAGCTCTTTATGGCCGCCGGCCCTCAAGGATTCCAGGATCACGGCGAGTTTTTCCGAACCGCCCTCAAGGATATTTTTGATATATTTCTCCTCCTCGGCGCAGACGATCTGAGCGATATTGTCCCTGCGCTCCAGAATCTCCGGATAAGCATCCTTCATGGAAGCGGCGACGCTGGAGATCAATCTATACACAAAGGGCTTGGCGTGATGGGACGCCTGAGCCAGATAAAGACACCGACGAATCAGCTTGCGCACGACATATCCGCGGCCGTCGTTGGACGGCAAGACGCCGTCACAGATGCAAAAGGCAACAGCCCTGGCATGGTCAGCGATGGTATAAACCACGGAATCCTCAAGATCCTGCGCATTTTGACGCACGGCCTCGACAATCGGCACAAACACATCGATTTTAAAATTCGTATCTACGCCCTGAAGGACGGAACACATCCTCTCCAGCCCCATGCCGGTATCGATGTTTTTATTCGGTAATGGCTCCAAGACACCGCCGTCACAGCGGTTAAACTGGGTAAAGACGAGGTTCCAGACCTCGACAGACCGACAGCCCTCCTTCTCATAGTAAATCTCCGAACATGGGCCACATGGTCCGTTCGGCCCATCCTTGATCGCATTAGAAGGCCAAAAATTGTCTTTGGGACCGAACTTGCGTATCTTATCCGCAGGCACTTTGACGATCTTTTGCCAGATGCCAGAGGCTTCATCATCATCCTCATAGACGGAAACCCAGAGACGCGCTGGATCGATTTCCATAACCTGCGTCACAAATTCCCAGGCCCACTGGATCGCCTCCTTCTTGAAATAATCGCCGAAGGAAAAATTGCCCAGCATCTCGAAAAACGTGTGATGG
>CAZAYJ010000115.1:0-4603 GCA_964489335.1 uncultured Planctomycetia bacterium | reverse complement strand
GTCGTCGGGTCGCGCCGATTGTTGAGGAGATAGCGGATGAATTTCAGGGGCGGTTTAAGGTCGCAAAGCTTAATGTGGACGAAGGGTCCAAGACAGCATCGACTTACGGCGTCATGTCGATTCCGACATTGATGTTTTTCAAAGACGGGAAGGTCGTCGAGCAGATCGTCGGGGCCGTCGCCAAACAGGAGCTGGTGGCCAAATGCGAGGAGTTGCTGGGTTAGCATGGATACTATAACGCTGATCAGAGAGAAGGCGAAAAAACAATCAAAGACGATTGTTTTGCCGGAAGGGCACGATCCCCGCGTTAGACAAGCGGCGGAGTTCATTCAGAAGGAAGGTATCACCAAGGTCATTTTGCTGGAGAAGGGCAAGCTCGATCCCAAAAAGATCGAGGAGTACACGGAATTATACTATCAGCTTCGTCAGTACAAAGGGATTTCCAGGGAGGAGGCGCAGCAGACGGTCTCCAACCCTGTTTTCTACGGCGCGATGCTGGTCCGCCAGGGGTTGGCGGATGGTTTTGTCGCCGGGGCGGATACGACGACGTCGGATGTCGCCAGGGCCGGCCTGTATTGCTTGGGCGTGGACCGCAGGATTGCGACGATATCGAGTTGTTTTATCATGACGGTCCCTGATTGCCCTTACGGCGAGGCAGGGACGTTTCTTTTTGCGGATTGCGGCATCATCCCCGACCCGACGACAAGGCAGCTGGCGCAGATTGCTCTCTCGACGGCTGACCTAGGCCGCAAAGTCCTTGGGATCACGCCGAAGGTAGCGATGTTGAGTTATTCCACCAAAGGGTCGGCGAGCGGGCGTTTTATCGAGAGGATCCGGGAGGCCACGGCCATGCTTCACGAGATGGCACCGGACCTTGCTGTCGACGGAGAACTACAGGTGGATGCGGCTATCGTTCCGGAGGTCGCCAGGCATAAGAATCCAGGAAGCCCTATCCAGGGAGATGCCAACGTTCTCTTGTTCCCGAACCTGGAGGCGGGTAATATCGCCTACAAGCTCGTTGAACGCCTCTCCAAGGGCCGCGCCCTCGGGCCTTTGCTGATGGGGCTGGTTAAACCTTGCAGCGATTTGTCGCGCGGCTGCAGCTGGGAAGATGTCGTGGACTGCACGGCCGTCACGGCGATCCGCTGCCAGTATGAAGTTGAAGGCGAGGGCATATGACATCCTGTAAGATCCTCGTCATCAATTCGGGAAGTTCTTCGATCAAGTATCGTCTTTTCCGCGTCACCAAGAATGGCGGCGGCGGCGCACGTTTTGCCCTCGTCACCAAGGGGTTGATCGAGAAGATCGGTCATAAAGATTCCAATGTCCATGACCATAAGGAGGGTATTCAGCTTTTGTTGAATACCCTTGTCCAGGGGCAGGGCGCCAAGATAAAGGATCTGAGCGAGATTTGCGCCATCGGCCATCGCATCGTTCACGGCGGTGTGACGTTTAAGAAACCGACGTTGATCACACCTGAAGTCATGGCCAAGATCCGCGAGTGTTTTGAGCTGGCGCCTCTGCATAATCCGGCCAATTACGCCGGCGTCGAGGCCTGTCAGATGATCCTTCCGAACGTCAAACAGGTCGCGGTATTCGATACGGCCTTTCATCAGTCGCTGCCGGAGCATGCCTATATCTACGGCCTGCCCTACGAATATTATGAAAAATATAACCTTCGAAAATACGGCTTTCACGGCACCAGCCATCAATATGTGGCTCACGAAGCCGCGCGCATCCTTGAGAGACCTTTAAGGAAGCTGAGGCTCATCACTTGTCACCTGGGTAATGGATGCAGCATTGCGGCGGTCAAGCACGGTCAGTCCATTGACACGAGCATGGGTTTTACCCCGCTGGAAGGGCTCATGATGGGGACGCGCTGCGGAGATATCGATCCGGCATCGGTCATCTTCCTGGCGGAAAAGGAAAAGACAAGCCTGGATGAAATAGACCGGGTCCTGAATTATAAAAGCGGTCTCAAAGGGGTTTCTGGTCTAAGTAATGATATGCGGGAGATATGGGAGGCGGCGAAAAACGGCCACCGCAGGGCTAAACTTGCCTTCGACATCTTCACGTACCGGGTCAAAAAATATATCGGCAGCTACATCGCTGCGATGGGCGGGGTGGACGCTATTGTGTTTACGGCGGGGATCGGTGAGAATGAAGCGCACGTCCGTAACAGGATCACCAAGGGACTCTTTGAGTTTCTGGATGAAAAGAAAGTCCGGGTCCTGGTGGTTCCCACCAACGAAGAGCTGATGATCGCCAAGCAGACGTTCCACGTCGTCAGTTCCTGACCGTTGCGGTCCGGGCGCCGCAGGAGAGGGCAAAATGTACAGGATTATGTGCAAGTCGAAAATTCACAGGGCCAGAATCACAGGGGCGCTTCTCTATTACGAAGGTAGCATTGCCGTAGATACAGACCTCCTGGAGGCCGCGGACATTCTTCCCGGAGAGAAGGTCGAAGTCCTCAATTTGAACAACGGTTCCAGGATCGAGACGTATGCGATCGCCGGAAAAAAAGGATCTGGCGAGATGTGTCTTAACGGCCCTGCGGCAAGGTCCGGCTGTGAGGGGGACGAGATCGTTGTCCTGGCTTACGCCATGGTGCCGGAGAATGAGGCCAAGAACCTCAAGATGAAAGTCGTCTATGTCGATTCCTCAAACAAGATTAAGAATACGGTTTTACGGTGATCCTGCCTTGCGTCAGAGATCGAAGGCCGTGGCTGCGGTGGGTTCCGAGGAGCGGGCTGTTCTTGCTCAGATGGAAGAGGTGATGCGCTGCGCCGGCGGAGTAGGGCTGGCAGCACCGCAGGTAGGTTTGAATAAGCAGCTCGTGGTCGTGGACGTCGGAGAAGGACCGGTGGTCTTGGCCAATCCGAGGATATTGAAAAAGTGGGGATCGGCCGTCGTTGAGGAGGGATGTTTGAGTCTTCCGGGGATTTACGTCAAGGTGAGGCGCGCCAAAAAGATCAGAGTCGCCGGTTTGAACGAAAGGAATGAAAAGGTCGTTATTGTCGCCTCGGATTTTCTGGCCCGGGCCCTCCAGCATGAGATCGACCACCTGCGCGGCAAGCTGATCTTTGATTACGCCAATTTTTTTGAGAAGTTACGTCTGAAAGCCAAGCTTAAGCAGATCAGAACAGGTCCGCAGGCTGCTTAAGCCGGAGAGCTCGTTTTTTGAGACAGGAGGGAGGTATTTCAACATGGATTGTCCCAACAACGAACGTAATACTTCCGCGTGTCCTTGCGACTACCAGCATTGCCCAAGAAAGGGAATGTGTTGCGCATGCGTCGCTTATCATCGCAAGGATAAACAATTGCCGGCGTGCCTGCGCGAGCAGGAATAAGGGGGCCGAACGGCAGGGCAGGTGGCTATGGTTTATGATGTGGTAATCGTCGGTGCCGGTCCCGCAGGTCTGACGGCCGCTCTCTATGCAGGTCGTTCCAAGCTTAAGACGAAACTTTTGGAAAAGGATGCCGTCGGCGGCCAGATCCTGCTGACGGAGCTGATCGAGAATTTTCCCGGCGTGTACCGGATGAATTCCTTCGACTGGGTCGAGGTCGTCAAAAAGCAGCTGGCAGACCTGGATCAGATAGAACTACAGGAGGGCGCCGGCGTCGACAAGCTGGAAAAAAACGGGAAAGAATTTCGTCTCCATGTCCACAGTGATACCGCAGGCGAACCGGAGGTCCTGGAGGCCAGAAGCATCATTCTGGCGACGGGTGCCAGGCCCAGGAGGATGGGGATTCCGGGAGAAAACAAGCTGACGGGCCGCGGCGTTTCTTATTGCGCCACATGCGACGGCCCTCTGTTTCGCGACAAAAACGTCGTGGTTGTCGGCGGAGGCGAAACGGCTTTAGAGGAGGCATTGTATCTGAGTCGTTTTGTCAAGACGGTCACTATCGTGCATCGCCGACAGGGTCTGAGGGCGACGGCTTTGATCCAGGAGCGCGTCGCCAAAGATCCGAAAATCCGGCTGAAACTGGAATTTATACCTATTGAGGTGGTTGGGGCGTCCCGCGTGGAGGCCTTGAAGATCCAGCACGTTACAGACAAGCACGAAGAATTGTTGGCGTGCGACGGTGTTTTCGTCTTTATCGGTTTCAATCCTGAAACGGCGTTTTTGGAAGGAATGCTCAAAACCACCGAGGAAGGATATATCCTGACGGATGAACGGATGATGGCATCGGTTGAAGGGGTCTTTGTCTGCGGGGATTGCCGTAAGAGGCCCTTGAATCAGGTCGTCACGGCCTGCTCTGAGGGCGCCATCGCCGCTTATGCGGCCGCAAGATTCCTGGAGCAGGCAACATAGCAGGTCCGCGGGATCTCATGAAAAAAACCGCTTCTTTATTTTTAAGGATCAGCATAACCGCCGGTTTGCTGATCCTTTTGTTTTTCCGCACACCCGTCAAAAAAATCGTCTCCATCGTCTTGCAGGCCGATTTTTACTGGCTCCTGGGCGCTTTTCTATTGTTCTTTTTCCTCAATGTTTTTGTCTTCCTCAGATGGTTCCTTTTGTTGCGCGGCCGCGGCATCCATGTTTTTCCGCCGCGGCTGTTTTTGTCCTATCTGGTTTCCTTGTTCTTTAACTTGATATTT
>CAZAYJ010000114.1:2690-4696 GCA_964489335.1 uncultured Planctomycetia bacterium | reverse complement strand
TGAAAAATTGTATTTTCGAACCCATTTTTAGTGTTTGGTTTTACCCGGTCTTAATTCTTTTAAAATATGCCCAAAAAGCCATACTTTTTGTTACTCAGGGTGAATTTCGGCCAGGGCGGCTGGTGAGATGGTCCACTCGCCATATCTGGCATTGATTTTATCCTGGGCCATGAGGAGGGCCTCCCTTCTTTTTTGTTCAGGCAACAAGGGAGGGGTTTCATCAAAAATGAGGCTGGAGAGGGTGATACCAAGAGCTCTGACAGGCCTAAAAATACCCTTCTTTTGGCCAAAAATGGCCCTAGAACGCATGAATATCTCCCAGCCGTCATTAGTAGGTATCGAGAAGGTTTTTTGCCTTACAAAAGACTCATTTCTGGAATTGATCCATAGGCTGACGGTCTTCCCCTGACACCTGCTTTTTCTGGCGCGCTGGGCGACCATTTCTGACAGCATTCTGAGCCATGAAAAGACAATATCCCGTTCATATATTTCTGCTGGCAATGTGTAGGAATGACCGATGGATTTTAGAGATTCGGTTGTGCCGGTTGCGCCTTTTCTGTAGACTGGATTTCCATTTGTCCGCAAGGATTGGTATAGCCAGCACCCAACGGTCCGGCCGAAATTTGCAACCAGTATGTTTTCGGGTGTGGTTTTAAGCTGATCACAGGTTAGAATTCCCAGGCTGGCCAGATGAGTTGTCAGGGCCGGACCGATCCCGCAAATTTTGTCTACCGTAAGACCATGAATCAGGGCATCAAGATTGTCTTCATTGATCAGGACTAGGCCGTCCGGCTTCCTGATTTTTGTGCCCAGCTTGGCTAAGATCCAGGTGGGCGCGATACCTATGGAACAGCTCAATCCAAAGACTTCCCTTATGCGTTTTTTTATGGTTTTTCCGAGTTCCATAGGCGGTCCGAAAATAGGCTCCAGACCGCGGATGTCCAGATCGAATTCATCTATGGTCGTATGGTCCACAAAGGGTGAAAATTCCTGCAGCAGGTTGGATATTTCGCGGGAAACGTAGGCGTATCTGGCCGAGTCGCAGGCTACGAATTTCGCATGTGGGCATATCTTGAAAGCTTCGTGGCTTGGCATGCCTGATTTGATTCCGTAGGCCTTGGCCTCATAGGATGCGGCTGCCACAACCGTGCGGTATTTCTTGTCGCGGGAGCCGACAATAACTGGCTTTCCTTTGAGACATGGATTGATTTGTTGTTCAATGGAGGCGAAAAACGCATCCATATCGATGTGCAGGATCATACCATAGTTTTGTCAGGGGTTCTTTTTAGAGGGTTTTGTTGAATCATACCACACATTTGTGTGGGTATCAAGGCAAAATAAAGGGAGGGGCTCGTTTGGACGCTCCTCCCTCCTCTTTCAAACAGCCGCCTATTTGGCTGTATTCAGCATAAAATTTATGACGCGGTTGCTGACACCTTCTTTGACCAGAGCGCCGACTTCTTCAGCTGTGAGCCTGAAGACAGAGCGTGTCCTGGCGATTTTGTCGATAAGGACGTCATCGGCGACCCCGGCTTTGCTCAAAACGATGATGTCGGAAATACCGAGTTTCTCCTGATCCGAGAGGATCGTCTGTTTCGGTAGGACCTCAACCGTCTTGATGACGGTTTTCGTATAAGCGGGGATATGCTGTTTTGGGGGCCAGTAGTAATATCCACGGGGATAGCAGCCATAGTTGGTGTAGATAATACGGGTTTTTTCATGCCTTCTGTCGTGGATAGGTCTTTCCGCGTTGGTAAAACCGAAGCTAACGACGTAGTCTGCCATTGCCGCAGAAGTACACGTGAAGAATAATGCCGCGATGATCAGGATGCCCAATCCGCTTTTCATAGAATCCTCCTCTTATTTTGTTGTGTATGGCGCTTTGTTGATTAGACGATTTCAGCGGCAAAAGGTTTACCTTTGGAGGAGATTTTTTGGTGCGGTTTTTTGCAGGGGCGACGGCCGTGGGGGCGTTTTTGTCTTTTTCACATCTCGTATCTGCAGAG
>CAZAYJ010000114.1:0-2680 GCA_964489335.1 uncultured Planctomycetia bacterium | reverse complement strand
CTTTGTTGATTAGAAGATTTCAGCGGCAAAAGGTTTACCTTTGCAAAAGATTTTTTTGGTGCGGTTTTTGCAGGGGCGACGGCCGCTTATGGCGTCTGGAGGCGTTTTTTGTCTTTTTCACATCTCGTATCTGCAGAGAAAAATGGCCAGCAACGCGGGGACAAGCAGGATAGGGCGAGATTGAATCCGCCTGTTTTCTCGAATACTTCAATGCTGATAAAGAGAAATATCAGGAATCAGACAAGCTTTCTGGCGATGCGCAGCTTAAAATTATCGCAAAACAGATCCCGATGAAGAGGAAATAAGATGCCGATTGTCGGGAAAGGCAGTAGAGCGGCGGGCTGTGCATTATAAGCCAAGATGCTCAGATATCCGAAAATCCTTTTTGGGTAGTCATCAGCTGGAGCCGGTCTTCCATATCTTGGCGCGTCTGGTTGAGTTCTTTTTCTTTTTGGTCTCGAAGAAGAAATTCCTGGGTTTGGATGCTTTTTATCTTTTGGTTGTTTTTTTCCAGGAGTGACGCGTAATCAGGCGCCTGTTGTGGGGGCTGGGCGGGTGCCACAGACCCATGTGACTGTTCGTATTTGACAGTCCCTGTGGAGGCTATCCAGATGAGAAGGAAGGCAACGGACACAAGCGGCACCAAGCCTACGCAAATAATCAGCCACGTCGGGAATTTATTATTCATCAGAAGGTTTCAGATGGTTATCTTGTAGACTTTATCGTGTTCGTGGACAGGATGCGCCCCTTTGATGCCGACAGCATCGCCTTTTTTGGCTTCTTTGACATCGGCATGCTCGATCTGCATGGATTCCACCTTTTGCATGAAATCATCGTGAGTACCTTTGATATGGATCGTTTCTCCGACTTTGAGGGTATCGATCAGGGCGATGATGCCGACGGAGACCTTCCCGAAATAGTGCGAGATGACGCCGATTTCTTTTTCTGTCATGGCTCCCCCCTTTTGCTCGCGTTTTCCTGTTTTGCCGCCACGAAGCTCTTCAAAGAAAAGAATGATGATCTTTCCCAGGAGCCAAATGGAGAAGATGGCTAGGGCGAAGACAATGAGGACCCTTAAGAATAGAACGAGAAGCATCAAAAATGGAAAGAGGATGATGCCTGCGCATAGCAGGAAACCGAGGACAAAAAGAAAAAGCAGGCCTATCAGGAAAGCTTTCATGGCCCCTCCTTTTGAGGTGACGTTCCAGCCTTTACTATTTATCAGAAATGTCTCTTTGTCAAGGGGTGATCTTGAAGAAGTATCCGGAGGATGGTGCGGGGTCAGCGGTGACGGGAAAACCGTCTGCCGGCATGATGATGGCGTCCAGATGACCTGCTCTGAGACTTGTGTCTGGTCGCCTGCGACTCTTGGATAAATTCTTCTGATGGGATCTCCGGATGTCGTGAAACAGGCAGTGTGGCCCGTATCAGTTTTTCGATATCCCGCACATCCCGGCTCTGGTCGGGTGTGGCAAAGGAGATGGCGTGCCCTTTTTGTCCGGCCCTGGCTGTGCGGCCGATGCGATGGACATAGTTTTCCGCGTCTTCGGGCAGGTCGTAATTGACGACCACTTCGATGCCCGAAACGTCGATGCCTCTGGCGGCAATATCCGTCGCCACCAGGATCCTGTATCTTCCAGATTTGAAGCCTTCCAGGGCTTCGCGCCGTTGGTTGAGGGAACGGTCGGAATGGATCTCGGCTGCGCGGTGTCCCATTCCGCGGATGGATTGTGTGATCTTGTGTGCATAATGTTTAGTGCGTGAGAACAATAGAACCGAACCGCGGTATTGTCTCAACAGCTTGTCCAGAAGTTTCATCTTGGTTTCTTTTTTGACGATGAATAATTCCTGCGTGACGCGCTCAGCGACGGTCCCGGAGACAGCGATCTCGACGCTCACGGGCAGCTTCATGTGGTGTGTCGCCATCTCCATGATCTCTTTGGGCATGGTGGCGGAGAAGAGCATGGTCTGCCTCTGCTTAGGGACATATTTCAGGATCATGTTGATCTGGGGGGCGAAGCCCATGTCCAGCATGCGGTCGGCTTCGTCGAGGACAAGCATAGTGACATCGTCGAGGATGATGTGCCATTGTCTCATGTGGTCGAGAAGTCTCCCTGGTGTTGCGATGACGATGCGTGGGTTCTTGTGCAGGGCTGCCGTTTGAGGTTCCATGGGCGCGCCTCCGATCAGGCAGGCTGTTTTCATGTTGAAGGGGTGCGCAAGGACGCCGAAGGCTTCGTCGATCTGGATCGCGAGTTCACGGGTAGGCGCCAGGATCAGGCCCATACCTTTTGTCTGGCTGAGGCGCTGGATCATGGGAATAGCGAAAGAATGGGTTTTGCCTGTTCCTGTCTGAGCAATTCCGACAACATCTTTGCCTTCCAGAGCTAAAGGAATCGCCTTCCGCTGGATGGGTGTAGGGGTAACGAAATGGATGCGTTTGAGGATGTCGAGGATGCCCGGGGCGATGCCCAATCCATAAAAACTATCAGGGGACGCAGCAGGTTCCTGGGGGTTTTTGTTTGTCGTTGAATGATTTGTCATTTCGGAAAATCTCCTTTGAGGGAAAAGCACGGCAGGACAGGATGCGAAGAAGAAATAAAGCCCGGCATCACGCGGACGCCGGGCTTTAAGCGTGGTTAAGGATTACAGGTTAACGACGTTAACCGCCTGGTCGCCC
>CAZAYJ010000113.1:0-4701 GCA_964489335.1 uncultured Planctomycetia bacterium | reverse complement strand
CCCACGACCGAGACCCTGAAGGACAAGGAGCCAATCCGGGAGGTTTCCGACGAAGACTACGTCTTGCCGTCCATAGATCTGCTGGAGTCGCCGCCGCCCGTCTCCATGCGCCAGATGAAGGAAGATTTGACGGAGAACGCCAAGATCCTCGAGGATACCTTGAGCGACTTCGGCCTTTCTGTGCGCGTGGCTGACATCGAGCGCGGCCCAGTGATCACGCGTTATGAGCTGGAGCCGGCCCCCGGCGTCAAGATTCAGAGGATCGTAAGCCTGACAGACGATATCGCCTTGACGATGAAAGCGCCGTCGGTGCGCATCGAGGCGCCTATCCCGGGCAAGAACCGTGTGGGAGTCGAGGTCCCCAATACGCAGACGAGCATGGTCTATTTGAAAGAGGTCTTGGCGAGCGAGGAGTTCCGCCGCGCCGATTCAAAGCTAACCCTGGCCATCGGCAAGGATACAGCCGGCAAACCCATCGTGACGGATCTGGGCGCCATGCCGCATCTGTTGATCGCGGGGACCACGGGTTCGGGCAAGACGGTCTGCGTCAACGGCATTATTATGTCTATCCTGTTCAATGCGACGCCGAGCGACGTGAAATTCCTCATGGTGGACCCCAAGATGGTGGAATTGGCTCCCTACAACGGCCTGCCGCACATGCTATGCCCTGTCGTGACGGACCCCAAGAAAGTGGCGACGGCCCTGATGTGGGTCACCTCCGAGATGGACGAGCGCTACCAGCTTTTGGCCAAGGAAGGGGTACGCAACATCGAGGCCTATAACCAGCGCAAACAGAAACTTCCCTATATCATTGTGTTCATCGATGAGTTGGCGGATTTGATGATGGTGGTCCGCGATCAGGTGGAGAGCGCTATCGCCAGACTCGCCCAGCTGTCCAGGGCTGTCGGTATCCATCTTGTCCTGGCGACGCAGAGGCCTTCGGTGGACGTCATCACGGGCGTGATCAAGGCGAATTTTCCGGCGCGCATTTCTTTTAAAGTGGCTTCCAAGGTGGATTCCCGCACCGTCCTGGACATGAACGGCGCCGACAAACTTTTGGGACGGGGCGATCTTTTGTTCCTGGAGCCGGGTCAAGCCAAGCCGATCCGCGCGCAAAGCTCCTACGTGAAGGATGCGGAGATTGAGAAAGTTCTGGAGTTCATTAAAAAGCAGGCTCAGCCCGTTTACGATGAGACGATCCTGAAAGCCCAGGATCAGGCACAGGTAGGCGGCATGCTGGAAAAAGATGAGTTATACGACACGGCGGCGAAGCTGGTGATAGAAACAGGGCAGGCATCCGTTTCCATTATCCAGAGGCGCCTGCGCCTGGGCTATACGCGCGCCGCGCGTCTGATTGACATGATGGAACAAGAAGGGTTGGTTGGGCCCTATGTGGGTTCCAAGCCCAGAGATATCCTTGTGGACAGGGAACAATGGCTTAAAGACCAGATGGCCAAAGAGAGAGTGGATTCAGATGCCGGACAGTAAATTCATAAAATCCGCTGGAGCGATGCTCAGGGAAACGCGCGAAGCCAGAGGGATTTCCCTTGAGGAAGCGAGCCGTTCGACGCATATTCATGTCAATGTGCTCAGGAAGATCGAGGCGGACGATTTTTCTTCCCTCGGTATGGTCTACACCAAGGGTTTTCTGAAGATTTACGCGGAATTCCTCGGGCTGGACAAGAATGATATCGTCGAGCGCTTTACCGGCGCTGTGCCCGCGTCCCAGCGGACCAGGGTCGCCCAAAAGGTGATTATTCCGGGGACGATGCCTGCGCCTGCGGGAAAAAATATTTTTTCTGCGGTCTTCCAGGGCGTGGCGGCGTGGATCAGGAAAATAGATGTCAAGATCGTCGTGATTGTTGTGTTGTGCGTATTTGTTCTTTGGGGTTTCAAAGCCCTCTTTCAGGCGATAGGCCGTCATAAATCCAGTAAACCGGCGGCGGCGCAAGCCGGGCTTCCTGGAAAAACACACACCGTTACGGCCGCGGAGAAGAAAAGCGTCGTTGAGCCCAAAAAGAAAATGGCTCCTGTTGCGGTGTCGAAAGCAGATGTTAGCGTTCCGGCCCCTGTTGTTGAGAAGGTCGTGCTTGTCGTTCGTGCCCGGGCCAAGACATGGCTCCAGGTGAAGGTGGACGGCAGGGCTGTTTTTCAGAATGTCTTAGCACGCGGCGCCGCGGAGAGCTGGACGGCGACCAAGAAGATCGAAATGATGATCGGCAACGCGGGTGCCGTTGAGCTGGAATTGAATGGCAGGATTTTAGAGAGGATCGGCCGGCCGGGGCAGACGCTCAAGCATGTCGTTGTCACGCGGGACGGGCTCACCGTCAACAAATAATCCTTCCTTATCCGGTTTTCCATGGCTGAAAAATATCCGGCATGATGAGTGATCCTTTCGGTCATTTTGATTTCAGGGGAAAGAAGACGGCCATCGTCAGCTTGGGGTGCGCCCGTAATACCGTCGATTCGCAGGTTTTTCTCCAGGAGGCCAGGAAGAGGGGTGCCGTTATTTCGTCTGCGCAGGATGCCCGCGTGGTCCTGATCAACACCTGCAGCTTCACCCGGGAGGCCAAAGAAGAATCTCTGAGCGTCATCGCGGAATGGCTTGAGCATAAAAAGAAAGGCAGGGTCGAAAGCGTCCTTGTCCTGGGATGTTTGGCCCGGCGGTATCCCAAAGAAATCCGCCAGGGGTATGACGATATCGACGTCGTCGGTGGCTTGGTGCAGGAGACAGGCATCAGGGATCCCGGCGGCGCGCCCGTTTTGCTGACGCCCCGTTCTTACGCGTATCTGAAAATATCCGAAGGCTGCAATAACCGTTGTACCTATTGCGCGATTCCTTTGATTAAAGGACGCTCCAGGAGTCGTCCCGAGGCTGAGGTTGTCGCCGAAGCTGTCCGGCTGGAGCGATGCGGTATCCGTGAGCTGAATATCGTCGGCCAGGATATCACCCTTTATGGTTGCGAGGGGCGCCGGCTACAGTCTGGCCGTCTGCCGCTGGTCGGGCTGGTAGAGAAGATCCTGCGCGCGACATCGATTCCCTGGATCAGATTGATGTATCTCCATCCACAGAGGGTCTCGGAGGATGTCATCGATCTTCTGGCCCGCCATCGCCGTCTGTGCCCTTACGTTGATCTGCCTTTGCAGCATATCAACGACCGCGTTCTCAGACAGATGGGGCGGCGGACAGCGCGCAAGGACATCGTGCGGCTGATATCGGAGTTACGCAAAAAGGTCGCTTCTATCGCGCTTCGCACGACATTCATTGTGGGTTTTCCTGGAGAGACGAAGAAAGAGTTCCGCGAGCTTTTGGATTTTGTCCGGGAAACCCGTTTCGACAAGCTCGGCGCGTTTATGTTTTCCCGGGAAGAAGGCACGCGGGCATACGCTTATCACGGGCAGGTGCCGCAGAAGGAAAAGCAAAAACGCTATCACGAACTGATGGAGACGCAGAAAGGGATTTCGCTGTCTTTGCTTGAAAAAAAGATCGGCATGACGACGCCAGTCCTGGTGGAAGAGGTTACACAAGATCGCCGGATATATCTGGCGCGTACGCCCTGGGACGCGCCGGAGGTCGACGGCTTGGTGTATCTGACCTCATCGAAAAAGCTTAAGCCGGGACAGATCGTCGCCTGCCGTATCACTGATGCCTTTGAATACGACCTGGCCGGGGAGGCCTTATGAATGTGCCTAATTATCTGACATTGTCGCGCATCGTGTTGACGTTCGTGATCATGGCGCTTCTTTTCACGAGAGACTTTGTCTTGGCCTGCGTCGCTTTTCTGCTGTTCATTCTGGCTTGCGCAACGGATTTCTTGGACGGATGGGTGGCCCGTAAAAAAGGCCTCATATCCGATTTCGGCAAGATCATGGACCCCCTGGCGGATAAGGTTCTTGTGGTAGGACTGTTTCTTACGTTTGTGCAGTTGCAGCTGGTAGGGGCGTGGGTGGTCGTCGTCATCATCGTGCGCGAGTTCTTGATTACAGGGATGAGGATTTTTGCGCTTCGCCGCGGCGTCGTCCTGGCTGCGGAGAATGCAGGAAAGCACAAGACCGTTTCCCAGATGGCAGCGATCCTTTCCATCCTTGTTTTCCTCATCTTCAAGGAGTCCCGGCCCTGTTTTTCTTTCTGGGATGAGACGCTGGAATCTTCTTTTCTTGTCGGCATCCATATCATGATCGGCCTGGCCGTGTTTTTCACGGTTTATTCCGGCCTCGTCTATCTCTGGCGCAATCGCCATCTTATCAGATCGCTATGAAAAGACATGTGATCAAACTGTTGTCGACGTTTTTCTATCTTGGTGAGATGCCGTTGGCGCCGGGGACATGGGGAAGTCTGGGCGGTATGCTTCTCTATCTGGCCCTTGGCGTCCGGACGACATTGGTGCATGTGTGCGTTTTTGCGGCTGTTACGCTCGTCGGGTTTCTTGTTGCCGGCCACGCCGAGGCTGTTTTCGGGACCAAAGATCCCAAACCCGTCGTCATTGACGAGGTGGCGGGGATATTTCTGGTTTTTTTCGGCCTGAAACTGACTTGGCCCGTGATCGTTCTGGGATTCATTTTGTATCGTCTTTTTGATATCTTGAAACCGCCGCCGGCGCGGCGGCTTGAAAGGCTTGGCGGAAGCGCGGGCATCATGCTTGATGATCTGCTGTGCGGGCTCTACGCGCAGGCGGTTCTGCGCTTGCTCGAGATTGTGAT
>CAZAYJ010000112.1:0-4701 GCA_964489335.1 uncultured Planctomycetia bacterium | reverse complement strand
CGCGCCGCGTTCCTCGTGATCAACCAACTCGCCAGAAGAAATGCGACGGCGACAAAAACCCCATAGGTGTAAATCGTAAACAAACTGCAGCTATAGATGACGGGAGCCATACCGTTCCCCTTTCTCATGAAGAAAAATTTTCAGAAACAAAACCGCCCCGCCAACCGTAATGGCGGAATCCGCAACATTGAAAACCGGCCAGATACGAAAATCCAGAAAGTCAATCACATAGGCATAGCGCAGCCGGTCTATCAGGTTGCCGATAGCCCCTCCGAGGATCAGGCCAAACGAGAGACATAACCAACCATCAATCACGGAAAGGCCGAAAACCTTGTTCAACAGGCGTTTGCTTTTAAGCATCGCGACGATCATCGCCATGCAAAAAACAGTCGTCAGAATAAGAAAAACGGCGCCGCCCTTCCATAAACCGAAAGCCGCGCCCGTATTATGCACGAGGGTCAAATGAAAAATGTGAGGAATGACCGGATGGGTATCGACCGCGCACAGATATGCTTCGGCGGCCGACTTGGTAAGCCGATCCAGCGCGACGACTCCGACAGCGATGAGGATCACGTGGAGAATAGGCATCCGGGGAAAAGTGAAGTTCTGCTGACAGAAACCGGCGGTTTCTTCTCCAGTGCCGAGCGAAATCCTGCACCGAAAGCCTTAAAGAATCGCCGATCTGTTTGCACAACAGGCTTACCAGCGAAGCTTCACCTTTTTTCCTTGGCCTGCTGGCATTTCAGGCACAGCGTCGTGTAAGGAACGGCCTTAAGCCTGACCTTGGAGATGGGTTTTTTGCAGGATTCACACAGGCCAAAATGGCCTTCCTGGAGTTTCTGAAGGGCATAGTTGATTTCCATAAGGACGCCGCGCTCCTTGGACGCCAGCCCCAGGGAAAACTCACGGTCGTAATTATCCGTGGCCACATCAGCCATATGGAACGTGTAGCCGGAAATATCGCCTGAAGCATCTTTCTGTGATTTCTTGAGCGTCTCTTCTGAAATATGCGAAATATCACCTAAGATCTCTTCGCGTTTCTCCAGGAGGAGCTTCTTATAGAACTCGGAAATCTTTTTGTTCATCTTGCCTTGTTTGGCTGTCTTTCTCTTTTGCATGTCTGTCGCTCCCCGTTTCACCGGCAGGCAGAGTTTACGTTGCGATGTCCTTTGAAAACTGTTCAATTATATATTGAATGAAAACAAATGGCAACCTTTTTTTAATGAGGTCATGACTTACGAAACCGTCGCGCAGCTCCCTGTGACGAACCGCCTGCCTTTGGCCTCAACCAAGGCAGGCCGGAATTAATCCGCCGATATTTTAGGGACGGGCGGATCAGAAAACCATCCCATTCAAAATACAAACCCGCGTCTCTCCGCGCCTCATCCCCGGATCGCACGCACGCAACGGCCGCAGATGCCCGGATAGGCCGCATCAGCGTCGGTGTCCTGGGCATAATTCCAGCAACGGCTGCACTTTTTCCCTTCGGCATGCGCCACGCTGATGGCCAACGGCGCCCCCACAGACGCATCGGTCTTGAGCTCAACGCACGAGACGATAAAAAAGTAACGTAGCTGCTGCGCAAAACGGAAGAAGACCTCGGACGCCTGCTTGTCCTTGAAGGTCAGGACAACCTTGGCCTCAAGAGAGCTGCCGATCCTGCCCTTTGCCCTCTCTTCTTCCAGCGATTTAAGGACAGCCGGCCGTATCTCCAAAATTCTGTCGATGTCTTTGTTCGCCTCATTGTTGATATCTGCGGCGTCGAGGGACGGCCAGGAAGACAAGTGCACGCTTTCCGCAGCCGCACCCTTGCGATGACGCATGGAGCGATAGATCTCCTCGCTCGTAAAAGGTAGCACCGGCGCCAGCATTCTCGTTAGAGCGTCAAGAATGTCATAGATAACCGTCTGCGCTGAACGCCGCTCTTGCGAACGCTTGCCCGCCGTATAGAGCCTGTCCTTAAGGATGTCCAAATACACCGACGACATCTCCTCATTACAGAAAGCAAAGAGTTTCTGAAACACGTGATAAAACAGGTAGCTGTCGTAATCCTGCGTGACGCCGGCAATCAACTGCGCCAGGCGCGAAAGCGCCCACCGGTCGATATCGCAAAGCTCCCTGAGAGGCAGGCGATCTGCATCCGGATCAAAATCATTCAGATTGCCGAGGATAAAGCGCGCCGTATTGCGGATCTTACGATAAGCGTCGGCGGTGAAATTCAGGATTTCCTTGGAGATACGCACATCCTCGTTGTAGTCGCTCGACAAAACCCAGAGCCTCAGGATATCGGCGCCAAAATCTTTGATGATCTCCTGAGGAGAGATGACGTTGCCGAGGGATTTGGACATCTTGCGGCCCTGGGCATCAACGACAAATCCGTGGGTCAGGACGGTTTTGAAAGGCGGCCGGCGATCAATGGCCTGTGACGGGATCAAGGACGCCTGGAACCAACCGCGATGCTGGTCGGACCCTTCCAGATACAGGTCTGCCGGCAACTTAAGGCCCGGGGTGTTTTTGAGGACCGCCTGATGGCTGACCCCGGAATCGAACCAAACGTCGAGGATGTCCGTCGATTTGTCGAAGGCCGAAGAGCCGCAGGCACAGCGCAGATCCGACGGCAAAAATTCTGCGATGTCGCTTTTGAACCAAACATCAGTCCCTTCGGCGGCGACACGGACAGCGAGTTTTTCGATCAGGCGCGCGTCGAGGATATGGCTGTGACAGGCGCGGCAGACGACGGCCGGAATGGGCACGCCCCAGTAACGCTGACGCGACAGACACCAATCAGGCCTGTTGGCGACCATGGCCGAAATGCGCTCACGGCCCGACGCCGGCACCCAGCTGACTTGATCACGGATCACGCCGAGCAGATCCTGCCTAAGGCCTTTGTGATCAATTTTGAGAAACCACTGTTGTGTCGCGCGGAAAATGACCGGCTGCTTGCACCGCCAGCAATGCGGATATGTATGCGTGATCTTGGACGCCAGCTTCAGACAACCAAGATCAGAAAGTTTCTGGATAATCCCGGCATTGGCGTCAAAAACGCGCTGACCTGCGAAATCGGCCACATCGGGCAGAAAACGGCCACGCTCGTCAACGGGCATGACGACGTCAAGATGATACTTCTGCCCTGTCATAAAATCTTCCTGGCCGTGGCCCGGCGCAGTATGCACACATCCGGTGCCGTCTTCCCTGGAAACATAATCCGCCAGGACAACGCGGCCCTCCCGCAAACCGAAAGGATGACGATACACAAGACCTTCCAGATCCCGGCCCTGAAAACGTTTCAAAATACGCGCCTCTCCTGATACAGCAAACTTCTCTTTCAACGAACTCTCAAAAAGATCGCGCGCCACGATCATCCGCTCATCGTTCCCAAAATCAACCAGAAGATATTCCAGATCCGGATGCACGGCGACAGCCACGTTGGCGATGAGCGTCCATGGCGTCGTCGTCCAGATGCAAATGGAAGGCGGATTCTTGCCATCAAAAGAAATCCCAAGGCGATGCGCGCGCTCTTCGTCTTTAAGCGTAAATTTCACGTAGACGGAATCCGACTCATGGTCTTCGTATTCCACCTCTGCCTCGGCCAAAGCCGTTTCGCAACGAAAACACCAATGCACAGGCTTGAGACCCCGGTAAATATAGCCCTCCTCGACCAGGCGCCCAAAAGACCTCAGAATCGTCTCTTCGTATTTCCTGTCCAGGGTCAAATACGGATGCTCCCAGTCGCCGATAATCCCCAATCTCTTGAATTCATCCCTTTGGAGGGCGACGTATTTCATGGCATAATCGTAAGCCATCATGCGGAAAGCCACGCGGTCGATCTGATCCTTGTTTTTCTTGAGGTCTTTGAAAAGCTGATGCTCCACGGGCAAACCATGGCAATCCCATCCGGGGATATACGGAGCGTCATAGCCATGCAGCGTCTTATACCTGACGATGATGTCCTTGAGGATCTTGTTGAGGGCGTGACCGATATGGATGCGTCCGTTCGCATAAGGCGGCCCGTCATGGAGAATAAAAAGCTCGCGGCCCTGGGAGGCGCGGCGGATCTTCCCATACAACCCCATTTCTTCCCACCGGCTAAGGGTCTCGGGCTCCCTGGTGCTCAGGTTGGCCTTCATAGAAAAATCTGTCTGTGGTAAATTCAGCGTCGCTTTATAATCCATGTTTTTAGCTGTATGCGTTAAGTGTTAGATATATTTGCCTATAATTGGCTTGAGGTCCTTTTTAATTTTTGCGGAAATCGCCTTTCTGTCCGTGACAATCGCGTATTTTAAGGATTCCGAGCAGGCGCAGGACGATGGAGCCGATCCCAGCCTCCTGACGACCTCGCCGATGAGCTTCTTGGAGTTGTCGGCGTTCTTTTTGAGGTTTGCCATGATCACATCCACGGACACTGAATCTTCCGATGTATACCAGCAGTCGTAATCCGTGACGGCTGCGATCGTTGCGTAACACATCTCCGCCTCGCGGGCCAGACGGGCCTCGGCCATATTCGTCATGCCGATGATGTCCATGCCCCAGGAACGATAAAGATGGGACTCGGCCTTGGTCGAGAACGCCGGCCCTTCCATATTGAGGTAAGTCCCGCCTTTGTGGACATTGAGCTTGAGGGCCTCTGCCGCCCCCCAGATGATATCCAGGAGCTCAAGACAGACGGGCTGACCAAAACTCACATGGGCGACGATCCCGTCG
>CAZAYJ010000111.1:0-4740 GCA_964489335.1 uncultured Planctomycetia bacterium | reverse complement strand
GAGTTCTGCGAATCCATGTCCTATTGGCTGGAGACCAAACATCATCGCGTTCATGTCTGTTATACCGGAGAGGAAGCCCTTGACCTCATCAAAAAGACACCTCTCGACATCGTCTTCTTGGACATCCAGATGCCCGGCATGGACGGAATGGCCGTCTTAAGGGAAATCCGCAACTTTAACACGACTCTGCCTGTGGTGATGGTCACCGGATACCCCAAAGAAGAAAGGATGACCGAAGCCATCTCTCTGGGAGTTTCAGGATTCTTCCCGAAGACCTCCAGCTTTGAAGAGCTTGGGCGTATCATCAAGGCTTCGATTCGTACACATAAAGACCTGCATTAATCGGTCATCCGCCTCCAGATGGAGATCCACGCACGCCAGAAAAATAATATCATTATCCTTGACCTCACGGGCCGCATCGATGTGAATGCGGCCCATTTTGTCGAATCCGTCGGCCAATGCCTACACGACGGTTTTACGAACATCCTCTGCAATTTTGACCAGATTGATGCCGTCGATTACATGGGTATCTCTGCCCTCGTTTTAGCCTACAAGGAAGTTACCAACAGCAATGGCCGCATGAAATTCTGCCAGATTCCCGTCCATGTCAAAAACGTCCTGTCCATAGCAGGCCTGGACCGCGTGATCGATATGTATCCGACGGAGGAAATCGCATTGGCGGCCTTCAACGAAGATCAAATCATCGAGAACATCCAGAAGCTCCAGTTACGCCGACGTTTTAAACGCCTTCCGATAGACATCAAGATCGAGTTGAGATCCAAATATCAGAAGAACCCCGTCTGTCATAAGGCTGAAATCGTCAACCTAAGCGGCATCGGCGCTTACATCTTCGGCTGCCAGCAGTTCAATCTTGGCGATGAATTCGTCCTCACATTGCAGCTCTCTCCAAAAGAAGCGCCCCTTGTCCTCGATGTGAAGGTCGTCTGGCTTCCCGATAAACATGTCCAGCCGCATCTCTATCCAGGCGTCGGGGTGGAATTCCACAAAATTTCCCAATCCGACCAGCAAAGACTCCTGGATTTCATCGAAAAGAACCTTTCCAGGATCATTTCAGAAAAACAATAACGCCCGCCAAAAGACGGCTTTCCGGACACCGCGAAACCGAGCTACCCTAACTATCGCTTGACAGGGGATGGGGGATTGCTATAATCAGCTTTAAATCGCTGAAAATAAAGCCGTTGCCCTTAAACAGGCGCCATGTGTGGCCCAGGGCGAGTAAAAATATCTTACAATCTTATTCTATATCTATATGGAGGCGTCATGAAAACAGATCTAGTGTTCTTATGTATTCTTTTTTTGTTAGCCGGCTGCAAAACCGTGGAAGCACCGCCTGTAGGGCAAAAAACAGAAACAACCACGCAGACAATCTCTCCTGTCTCCGGCCCTTCAGACACGTCGGCTTCGTCTCCGAACGCTCCGTTCAGCTCAACGATGGAAATACCCAGGGGCAGCTCCCAGAACGCCGCCATCGCCCCCCAAACAACAGAACCAGCCGCCGTCGTCCCTGAAAAACCGACGAAAAAAGATATCCAGACGGCTCTCAAGAATGCCGGCTATTATGCAGGCGAGATAGACGGAAAATTCGGTCCGAAAACGAAAAAAGCCGTCGAAGATTTCCAGACAGCCAATAACCTAAAGGTCGATGGAGTCGCCGGGCCGGTCACGTGGAACATTCTGAAAAAATATCTCAACCTTGAAACACAAAAATAGCGTCTTTTGATTATTCAAAAAGAGAGGTGGTCATGCTTAACGACACATGTCTTAAAAAGAGGGGCGTAAAGGCCTGCTTTGTTCTGTTCGGCTGCGCCGCTATCCTGTCTGTTAACGGCACGGCCTCAGCTTCCAACAAAGAAGAAAAAAGAAAAATAGAGATTCAAAACACACAGGAACAATTCAACTGGTGGCCGACGGATGCGAAGCCGGAACCCGTCAAAGACACCGATCGCGGCGGGTACTGGTGGTGGCCGACACAACCGGGACAGGTCGGCCCGCTTTGGGGCAACCGCGGTTACGTCTATGTCTACAAGATTATCTATGACTACAAATCCGATGAATTGCCAACTCCAAAGCCGCAGGAACTCAGGCCGTCCTTAATCATCAAAAAGATCATCAAGAACGTCAAGATCTATTTTGATTACAACAAGAGCACGATCCGGGAAGACGCGGCTGTCATCCTGAAGGAGGCTGCGCAGACTCTTCGGCGCAACCCGGAATCCGACATCCTTGTTACGGGCAACTGCGACACGCGCGGGTCCGAGGCCTATAACGAGAAGCTTGGCCGCAAGAGGGCGGAGGCCGTGCAGAATTTTCTCATCGGTCAAGGAGTAGATGAGGCAAGAATACGCATCATCAGCCGCGGTAAGCTCAATGCTGTCGCGCCTGTTACAGACATTGTCGGCATGCAAAAAGACCGCAATGCACAATTCATGATCGCAGAGGTCGAAGAGGTCATGATCCCTTATCAGGGAGAGGCGGCCGGTAAACCTGCCTCGGAAGGACAGCTTATAACAGAAGAGGGAACGCAAGACAATAAGATCGTCGAGAATGAAACCGTGGAAAGCGCGGTCCAAGTCGCGACAAAGGAATATACCATCAAAAAGAACGACTCCCTGTGGTCCATCGCCAAGTCGGAACTTGGCAGCGGCCATAGATGGAAATACCTCTACGAAATCAATAAAGACCGCATCAAGAATCCCAACAAACTCAAGGTAGGCACGAAGATTATCATTCCCGTCGAATAAGACGTGAGGCCCCGCCGGGGAACAGTTTCCTCGGCGGGGAACCACCTTAAACAGCATGGGCATATCCAAAACCCTATGGGATCGGTGCCGGGCCATTGAACTTAAGCAACGGACGGCCCAGCCCTATCCAAACGCTGCTGCCGGGGTGAAAAAAAATCTCGTTTTGATCCTCACGGACCGTTGCAACTTTTCCTGCCGCCATTGCCTCCGAAACCCCGAAGGAAAAGACGACCTCGACCTTGCCTTGGCTAAAAGAGCCATGGAGGAGGCCGGCCGTTTCGGTTTCCGTCATGTCGCCATCACGGGTGGCGAGCCGCTTTTATATCCACACCTGCCGGAACTCCTCGAAGAGATCCATATCCGCCAAAACACTTTTTCGATCGTCTCCAACGGCTCTCTCTTCGCCAAACATCTGGATACTTTCAAGATCTATCGCAAAAACATATCTTTTGTCGCCTTCAGCCTTGAAAGCAGCGACCCCCGCCAACACGATCACATCCGTCAAAACGGTTCCTATGAAAAGCTCCTTGAGGCGTTCTCGTTGTGTCGGAAGGCCGGCATCCCCTTTACAATCCTGACAGCCGTCAGCACGGCGAACTTTGACCAACTTTTCGAGATAGCTCTTTTTAGCCGCAAGCAGAAAGCACAGCGCCTCGTGCTGACAACCGTCTTGCCGTGTCCCCACGCAGATGACAATCAATACGTCCTCGATGCGGTCCGGCGCCAAGAGCTGTTTTTAACCAGCGCCGCCCTCTCGAAAATCGCTGGCATCCCCATCGGCATAGGCGCGGATATCCATACTGCCGACCCTATCCGGATGTGCACGTCTCTCAACCTCAATGAGGTGACCGTCAATGCCAAGGGGGAGATGGTGCAATGCTGCGAGCTGGCCAATTTCGACAATGAGAACATCCGCAAATGCGCCTTTATCTGCTCCCTGAAAGACAAGACATTCGCGCAAGCGCTTGAAATATGTTCCCATCGGCTCTCTGACCTGGAACAAAATCGCATCAAAGACCTCCAGAATGCGCAAGACCCGAATCACATTGACATCCACAGCTGTTTCTACTGTATCCGCAAACGAGGAGCAAAGGATTGACGCATTCATGACATCCGATACCCTTATTTACGGATTAAGCATCCTGTTTTTTGCCTCAATCGTCTTCTGGGCTGTTTCAGCCTATGCAGAGATGATCATTTATAAGGCCGTCCAGGAAGCTTCACGTCTGATCCAAGACATCCTGAAAACACCCCGTCCATCCAGCCAGGAGGGGCCGACAGACTATTCTATCGTCGAAGGCCGTTACAAAAACCGAACGGTCATCTGCCGTATCAACAGAATTGCAGCCCGTTCATTGTGGAATTTCAAGCTCGACTTCCACTGCCATATCGAGCCTCTTCGGACGCCTGCAGAAGAAAAAACGAGACCATCCAGACCCCTTGGGCAGGCAGACGATATTTATTATCCGGCGACATCAACGACTTTTGTGCGGTCTTTCGGCCCCAGCGAAAAACTTTCCAAAAGCGACATCCTGAACATATTCGAGGACCTCACGAAAGCCGCAGAGAGCATAGAAAATCAGGGGACTGGCTGAAAAATGGATTACAAACCAATGCCGTGTTATAATATCTTTGTGTCCAGACACCTCTGGTTTTTCCCTAAAATCCTCTGGAACCCAACACATATCCTTGCCGCCGCGGGAATATTTTTTTTCTTTTCGTTGACGGCAAAGCCCCTTCTGGCCCAGGATTGGCAAACAGTCAAAAGCGAACACTTCCTCGTTTTTTATCAGGAAGGCGAGAGTTTTGCACAAAGAGTCGCCAACAGGGCCGAACAGTATTACCAATCGATTGCCCACGACATCGGTTATGCCCGCTATTCCAAATTCTGGAGTTGGGAAAATCGCGTTAAAATCTATATCTACCCGGACAAAAAGGCTTATCTCGAAAACACCAGCAGTCCCGAATGGACGGAAGG
>CAZAYJ010000110.1:0-4758 GCA_964489335.1 uncultured Planctomycetia bacterium | reverse complement strand
CAAATGCCCCTCCCCATTCTCCTCACCGGACAGATTATGCTGATATTTATCCTTTCCATAAGGCGCGAGTTTTACCAGCCAAAGGCCGAAATCGCGATGCAGGCCTGATTCATCATCATTGATGAAAACGGATGCCGTGATGTGCATCGCATTCACGAGACATAACCCTTCTTTGACGCCGCTCTTGGCAACAACCCTCTCAACATCAGGCGTAATATTGACAAACTCCTGCCTATTTTTTGTCTGAAACCAAAGATATTCTGTATAAGATTTCATTGTATACAACTCGCTGACTCACTCCATCAGAGAACCTTGTTCTTTGACGAGGTGAACCCACAAACCCGTTAACTGCTTTTTATATGCGCATTGATACGATCCTGCCCAGGAGCCCGAAAGAACTTTGCGCACCGGCACGCAAAGAAACTCATTGCCATGAACAGTTCGTCGCAACCCGAAGCGGCTCTCATAAATACGGCAATAATAACGGCTGTCTTCACCCTGCACAAGCTCGGTGCAGGGATCTTTCTCAAACAGTCCGCAACAGGCGCCGCAGTGTTTGCACAAAGCTTCGTGATGATCAGCGGCCTTTTTTAAATACAACTCGTAAGACGCTTCCTCATTCATATGCAGCCCATTTTTATGCCGGTCTTCCAATACACGCATCTGACAGAAGCATTCTCCGTAATCTTGATGTCCGCCTCGTCTCCCAGAGCCACGACGCCGTGCCAAAGCCCCTTCTTAAGGATAACGGGCTTGTCCAAAAGAAAACACCTGATATCCGACGCCCGTCGCCTGCTGGCCACAAACAGCAGCGCACGCCCTCTGACCGGCTCAAAGCTCTCCAGAGAACCAGGGTGCTGCTCCAGCCTATCTATAACTTTATCACGCACAACAAGATAGGCGATCCTCCAGCCCGCATGACGCTGCCGCACGATAATCCTGAACAGATTACGGCGGCCCCGCGCCTCCCGGCGCGGATAATCGATAATCCAGCCGTAGGGCTTAAAACAGGATTCTTTGATGGAAAAAATACGCTGTTTCTGGGATGTCATATCTATTTATATTACCGAAAACATCCTGGTTTTACAAGACGAGTTTTATCAGGCGGAGACGCGGATTATGCGGGGAAATTCATGTATTTGTCCCAGAAACGGTATAATTCCCGCGTCGCAAAGACGTCTCTAAGACAGTAGCGGGCGATGTCCTTGTGGCGGCCGTCGTGGAACAAGGTCTTGACATCAAGGCCGGTCACGCCGTCCTCTTTAGGACTCTTGATGCCGAAGGCATGACACCAGACGTGCAGACTGAAGCGCCTGCGAACAGCGCCTAAAAATGTCAGTTTTTCCATCAGGTCGATATGCATATTGGAGCGATAACGGTCAGGCATCAAGTTCTTCGTCGCCTTCAGTTGATTGATGGCGGACCGCACAAGGATAAAAGGACAATCGAAACCGCGTCCGTTGAAGGTGATAAAGGTATCAAACTTCGCAATCCGCGACCAAAAAAGCTCCAAAAGCTGTTTTTCGTTAGGAACGGAAAAATATTCCGCCTCCCCTTCCATGATCCGCTCGGGCTGTTTGCCGGGGACCTGATAATACACAAAGGCTTTGTCTGTTTCGAGTTCCAGCATCGCGATCGTGACGATCTGCGCCGTTACGGGGTAAAAACTCAGAGAATCGCGGACCTCCTGCTCTTCTTCGTCCGTCTTGGCGAATTTCAGAAGATATTCCTGCGTCCCTTCATCAAACGAATCCAGTTCAGCACCGACTGTTTCGATATCAAAAATAATCTTTGCCATTGTCCATCTCGAAGTAGTCCGTCAGTTTACGATAAAGTTCATCCTTGTCCATCCGGCGCGCCCCGCTCCGGTCGAGAGCGAAGCCCTCGTCTTCATACCAGGCATAATCGGTCCGGATCTTCTCCAGCACCCTCGGTTCGGAGACAAAACGCGACAACCGGTTGAAGCTGTTCATCCCGCCATTGCGGCCTTCGTTATGCAGGGAAAAATGAAGATGTTTTTTGGCGCGTGTGACCGCCACGTAAAGGAGCCGCCGCTCCTCCTCGATCGCCTCCTCATCGTCCAGCGCATAGGAGACGGGGATACTGCCGTCAGCCAGGGCGATCACGAAAACAACTTCCCATTCAAGCCCTTTAGCGGAGTGAACCGTCGAGAGCGTGACGGGGCGTTCATCTTCTTTTTTGCCTTCTACTTCCAGGACGCTACGCTCCGGCGGCTCGATCGTGACAAAATCAACGAGAAACTGTTCAAGCGACACATAACCGCTGGATATCTCAACAAATGCTTCCAGGTCTTCCTGGCGCGCCGGGTAATCATCGAATTTCTTCTTCAAGATAGGCGTATAGAACTGGATGACTTTCTTGATTTTCTTCTCGATCGTCTCAATGCCCGGCAGAAGGCGAAAGAGTTCCGCCAGTTTCAAGAGCTCCCTGCGGGCGTCGGCGCTCTTAACAAGAAGCGCCAGGTCGGCTTCCAGACGCTGGGCATCGGCGCCAAGGATGATCTCTTTGATGCGCTCGACCGTGCGCGGGCCGATGCCGTCCAAAAGCATCAGGATCCTGGCGATAGATATCTCATCTTTGGGATTGTGGTGCGCTTTCAGGAAGGCCATCACATCCTTGACGTGGGCCGTCTCAATGAACTTCATTCCGCCGAAAACGGCGAACGGGATATTCAGCTTGGAAAGGGCCAGTTGTACCGGCAGCGACAGATAGTTCGACCTGTAGAGAACACCCAGGGAACCGAGCGGCAAACCTTCATCCCGGTATTCCTTGATCTTATGCGCCACCCACTCTGCCTCGCTGAACGCATCTTTGAAATACGACAGGGTGGGCTTTTCATCTCCCGGCTGTGTCGTAAACAGGACCTTGGAATACTTTTGCTTTTCTCCTTCGATGACGGCGTTGGCCACATCCAGGATCGGCTGCGTCGAACGATAATTGTATTCCAGCTTGATGATCTTGGTATCGGCAAAGCGCTTGGGGAAATCGAACATATTCTTGTAAAAGGCGCCGCGGAAACTGTAGATACTCTGCGTATCGTCACCCACCGCCATACAATTATTGTGCCGCCGCCCCAGGGCATAAATGATGTCCGCCTGGATTTTATTGGTATCCTGGAACTCGTCGACCATGACATACCGGAAATGCGATGCAACTTTTTCGTTGATGGTATCGTTCTCAAGCAAAATCTTGAGATAAACCAGCATGTCGTCGTAGTCGATAAGATTGCGCTCCAGTTTAAACCGCGTATACATTTTACGAAGCTCTTCGAGAGATGTCGACAAAGGCGCAAAGTGCGGGTAATCCTTCTCCAGGACGTCCCGAATCGGCTGATTACGGTTAAGGCTCATGCTCAAGACGGCCCGAAGTGTATCTTTTTTCGGAAAACGGGTTTTGTCCTCAAGATAACCGGCCTTGGCGGCCAACAGATGCAGGAGATCGGCGCTGTCGGCCTCATCCAAGAACGAAATGATGTCACCGAGTCCCAGGACACTCTTGTATTGCCGGATCAGACGGTAAGCGAAAGAATGAAACGTCCCTCCCTCGATCTTGCGGCACCTGGGATCATGCAGCGAGGCGCGACTGAGCATTTCTCGCGCCGCCTTGCGCGTAAAGGTCAATAAAAGAATCTGTTCGGGAGGGATGCCGTTCTCGATCATATAGAGACAGCGATATTCGATGACTCTTGTCTTGCCCGTTCCTGCGCCTGCAACGACAAGCAGCGGGCCGTTCATCGTCGTCACAGCATCCCACTGAGCGGGGTTCAACACCGACTTAAGATCCTGAATCTTGTGAGTTTTCATCGAATGGACCGTCAACGATACACATCCAGAGGCGGGCTTTGCGGCCTATTTTTTTCCGGCGACTGCTAAAAGTACCGGCAAGGATAGCCCTGGCGAAAAACCAGGACATGGAAAGGACGAACTACTCTGGCTTGTCTTCCTTGGCCTTGGGTTGAAAACCGGGGATAAGCGTCTCTCTTTTTGATTTCTGCTTATCCCGGGAGGGATCAGCAGGCTTGTCCTGTGCCGTCCCAGACGCCTTCTTTTCCTGCGACTTCTCGCTGGATGATGCAGCGTCCCCTTCCTTATTTTCCGCTGGAGAAGCAGAAGGCACAACCGGTTTATTGATATTGGTAAATTTAAAAGGCTCCGCGACAGGGAGCGGTTTTGCTGTTTCCTCTTCCGCTTTTTTAGTTTCGGCCTTGAAAAATTCTACGTCACCAGGAACACCCTTCTTGATATCCAGCTTGACCTGCTGGCTTTTCGGAAAACCTGGGATCTCGTCGCTCTTGGGAATCTCCGGGCCAGAATCCTTTTTCCCAATCCCAGTATCAATCCCGAATTTTTTCTCAATCGTCTCGTCTTTCGCTTCAGGCGGCGTCTGCTCAGAATCTTTGGGGAGAGTTTGCTCCGTTTTAGGCGGCTCTGCTTTGAGCGGTTCGGGACTCGGATGTTCGGCTTGTGGCGGCTCAAATTTGGCCGGTTCCGGTTTCGACACCTCAAGTCTAAAATACGTCTCGGGTTTTGGCGCCTCCGTCTTCGAGGATTCAAGCCTGACCGGCTTCTCGTCTTTCGGAGACTCGGCCTTCTGGACATCAGATGTCGAAGATTCAGGCTTCGGTGGCTCAATTTTGACAGAATCTTCCTTTGTGGCAAACGGCCCTTTCGCCTTCCCCAAGCCGTCCATTCTTAGCTTCTGTAGCTCGGCCTCCAATTCATTATACTGCCCCTTAAG
>CAZAYJ010000109.1:1904-4797 GCA_964489335.1 uncultured Planctomycetia bacterium | reverse complement strand
CCAAGACCCAGGGCATCTTGGTGGGTTTCTTGACGATTTTCTCTAGTGTCGCCGGGCGGCGATGAAATTTTTGTGTCCTACGCCGCGCCTTATGTTTTATAACACCCTTCTTCCTTCGAGGAGATATCTTCCTGCGAGAAAAACGAATTCTCCGACGAGAAAATGAGCGCAGACGCTTGTGCGATTGCTTTCGTCTTGCTGTCACGCGCCTTCTTATGCGCTTTTTAAATCCAAAAACTCGACCAAGGGTTTTAAAGAATTTTTTAAAAACCATACTCAGCGGGCCGGATCAAGCGAAATGTCAACGTTCAAGCCGCCGTGGAGGGTATTATGGATAAGGCAGGAACGCGCCGCTTCCAGGACAGCGCGGGCACGAGGACCGGGATCGGCGTGGGGTAGGCGAATCCTCGCATCAACGGATGCGATGGACCTTTTGTCCTCGCTCAAGCGCCAATCCAGCGCAATCATACAGCCTTCGGCGTTAATCTTGGCATTCTGGCAATAACGAACTACATACACGCCGATACACGTCCCCAGGGAAGCGACAAAAAGTTCGGGCGGAGCCATTCCTTCGTCTGTCCCGCCCTTCTCGGCAGGAAGATCAACGATAATCTTGTGATTTCCTGAAAAAACTTCAAACTTGATGCCATCTTTATACGTTACAGTAAGCTGATTCATGCGAACCTTTCCCAATGAATGAGTTCCCTCGCATTTCTTTTCTGGGGCAACGGCATCTCTGCGGGCCAGCCAACGGCGATCAAACTTACCAATTTCAGATCCGGAATACCGCCTAAAAACGCCCTGACTTTCTCGGCGTATTCTTTTTTATCTCCAGCGATCCAGCAGGCGCCGAGGCCTGCCATCGACAAAGACAACAAGGCCTGGGTCGTAGCCGCGCATCCATCCTCCAGATAATATTTTGTATCATGGCAAAAAACAACGATACACGCAGACGCGCGTTCAAGGAAAGCACCATTGGGCGAGACGAGCATGGAAAGCTCTTTAAGACGTTGTGGCTGGGTAACAACAACAAACTCCCAAGGCTGAACATTTCTCGCTGTGGGGGCCTGAGAGGCAGCTCGCACAGCTTCCTCCAAAATCGCTTGGGGGATATCACCGGGTTTATATTTGCGGATGCTGCGGCGGCCAGTGAAGATATCCTTTGAATCACTCATGCCGCCTCAATCACGCTTCATCGCTGACCGTGAGGACAGAATCGAGTTCGCCGAACGGATTTTTCTCGGCAACTGGGTTCGAAAGATCCTGCGTCCATTTACCGTCGACGACAAAGCGATACTTGTAATTCCCGGGTCTTAAGCTGACCTGCGTTTTCCAGACGCCATTATCCTTGGTCAGACGCGAACCATCGTTCAGGGACCAGTTGTTGAATTCGCCAACGACATAGACGCTGTCGTTCGCCGATCCCGTGAACTGAAATTCGACAGGTAAAAGCTCCTGGGTTTTCTTCTTGACGATCTTCTTCATGGCAGCCGTAATCTTCTCCATCAAGGCGCCTTCACCGGAGATAATCTCGCGCGACAAGCTGAAATAATCTTTGGCCCCCCGGCTGTATTTATCGAAGGCGAAGATCGTCTTCGCTTCTGACTGAGATTCTTTGATCTTCACATTGATATGCACGATGGTATTGAAGACTTTCGCCCCAAAAGCCTCCTTAATCTGGTTGAGGACGTTGAAAGAATGCCGAAGGCGGGAATCGAAGTTATTCACAAGCACGCGATAAGACACCTTATGACCGAGTCTGTCCCTAATTAAATCTACAATCTCGACGAGTCTCTGTACGCCGTCCACGGAAAAACGGGACGCCTCAACCGGAATAATCATCTGATGAGCCGCGCGAATCGCATTTACCGTCAATAGACCCAGGTTTGGAGGACAATCGATAAGACAGAAGTCGTAAGAACCCTGAAAATCCTTCAAGATGTCCTGCAACCTCGACTCGCGGCCGATCTCGTCCGATAGCTCCTGGTCAATCGTCGACAGCATGATATTGGATGGCGCAAGGTCGAAATTTGTGCCGATATTGACGATGATGTCCTTAAGCGAGCACTTGTTCTTGCTGATCTTGGACAAACAATCATAGATGCCGATATCTTTCTCGACCCCCAACCCCATCGAGGCATGGGCTTGAGGATCCAGGTCAATCAAAAGCGTCTTCTTTCCGTTAAGCGCCAACGCTGCAGCCAGGTTGCAAGCCGTCGTGGTCTTCCCGCATCCACCTTTTTGATTGGCAACCGCAAATATCTCCATATCCCCCTCCGGTCCTAAAGTTGGACACACAACCTATTTGACAAATTCAACGCCATCTATCAGAAGAACGCCGGATTTCCGGCGTAAATTCCATTCTTCGACGGTAAAAGTCAACTGATTCAACTGGGACCAGTCATTAAGCGAACGAAAATTCTCCCGGGGGATCTCGATGACTTTCCAGGAAGGACCGATATTCTGGATATACAGGCTGGAGGTTTCTTTGCGTCTGTTTGAGAGACTCACTTTAACGATCCCGTCTTTCTGGTTATCGTCGTCCATCATACGCAGGGAAAACCGTATAGCTTTATACTCCCGCAGGTCTATCTCGGGGATGTCGATGGTTAATGTCTCTATCTTCGACGTCGCGCGGTTCAAAAAATTATAATTCAGCCGAAAAGGCCCATCATGCTTGACAAAACCCAGACGGCGGCCGACATGCACGCCCGTAACCCTTGCCGTTGCCAGAACTTTTATGGCAGCCAGTATGAATAAGGCCGTCAGCAAGAACAACAGGATGCGGTTACCAAGAGTCTTACGGTCTTTCTTGCGGGGCGGCTTCTTCTTTTTCTCAAAGAAAGTGCTCGCGATATGATCCGAAATTTCTTTTTTCATTGTAACATCAATG
>CAZAYJ010000109.1:0-1804 GCA_964489335.1 uncultured Planctomycetia bacterium | reverse complement strand
AAAGAAAGTGCTCGCGATATGATCCGAAATTTCTTTTTTCATTGTAACATCAATGCGATACTTGTCAATATGTTCTCTTATCTATTTGGCCGCAGAAGCACTTTATGCTTAGGTGCTAACATGCTGACAGGCCAATGAGATAAAGCTGAATCTAATAAGGCGACGTGGGGTCGAGCGACTGATTCAGACATGCCGGAGGCTCTTTTCCCATCATTTGGTATAGATTTTTTAAATGAAGTCTGTAAAGCTCGTCGAATGCGACGTTTTTGTCCCCGTACCACCAAAACCAGTCGCTGCCTTCCAAAATATGGACTTGCTTCATGATGCGTTCATCCTGGAGTTGCTGCGAGGTCAAAGAATTCCTCGCTTCCGCAAGACATTCCCATGCCGCATTTTTGGCGGGGTGACCCATCCACTTGTTCAGCGTGCCATGTATCCAAGAACCAGTCACCATGGCCGGCAGAAAATGACGTACAGGATGCCCAACGAGATATTCCCGCACCGTGACTGCTTTTGTATACGTGGATTCACTGATGCGCTGGTAGAGGGTCCTCAAGAAATCCCTGCCGTCATTGCGGTAATACTCCCAGGCATTTTCTCCGTCAAGCGCCACCGTCACAAGACAATCGTCATCTCCGAAATATTCATGGATCTTCAAAATATGATACATAAAATTATCTACGGCGTCAGTAGTCCGCCAATGCTGATACTCAAAACCTATTAAATCCGAAAGGTATTTATCACGGAACAGAACAGTCAGAGGGCCGTTTTTGGTCCTCATGCCGTATGGACGGTAAAGAAGGCGCCCGTCGCGGCGAATCTTTTTGACCGTATTCCAAAGCATCGCCTCGTCGGTGACGATCCACTTCACTTGTGACTTGGCGAGGCACGGCAGGATGTCCATCGAAACCGCCTGCTCGGAAGGCCACATCCCTACCGCCATGTCGCCAAAACGCTCGCGATAGAATCTCACCGCCTCCTGGACGTGCCAGATCGCATCTTGAGGTTGTGAAAAGACCGTCTTAGGCAAAGGCGTATTTGGGTTGGCGTCACGCGCGGCAAACGAAGAAAACAATAGGGGAAGGATGGGATGGAAATACGGGGAGACGCTAATCTCAAGTCTCCCCTTATCCTGCAGCCTTTTGTATGCCGGGACAATCTCACTCAGGATGCCGAACTGCCTCGAGATAACGGCCTGCTTCTCTTCCTCTGTGAAATATCTCCCCTTTTTCACGAGCGAACGTAATTCAGGGATGCTGGCGCGGAAATAGGGGTCTATCCACGACAGATTGAACCAAACCTGCAGGTCCAGATAATCTTGGTCGGAAAATCCGTAATCCTCGTGCTTTTTTAAAAAAAGCTCATAATAACGCGGATGGACGGAAATAATGCGGCTTAAATCGGCAGAAAAGAAATTCTCCCTGACAAAATGCTTCTCCACCGATGTCAATTCAGAGGCGCGTTTTTGCGTTAAATGGAGGAAACGGTCCGAGAGGCGGCCTGCGGCATATTCTTCGATCTGTTCGATCAAGGAAGGAACAACATTAAAAGTCTGATGGACGTCGGGGAACTCGTCCAAAAGAAGAGCCATATCGAGATAATCTTTTGTGCCATGCAGCCGCACCCAGGGGAGCTCCGCCTCCCCTGTCAGGAGATTCTTGTAGTACGGCTGGTGCATATGAAGGATGAATGCGAGATAAACCATAGAGAAACAATTACTTTAAAAACAACTTTGTATTAACTATACATAAATAATATGAAAGATATATTACCATGTCCAGAGGCAATTTGCAAAATAATCCCC
>CAZAYJ010000108.1:0-4800 GCA_964489335.1 uncultured Planctomycetia bacterium | reverse complement strand
CCGTCACAATAATCATAAAACCCCTCCCTCTTGTCTCAAAGACCTCAGGACACTCCGGCAGGCCGATGAGGCCTTGACAATACGCGCGCTGATATCATAGCGTCCAAAAGGAGAAATAAGATAAATCCCGCTCACGCGGCCGCGAACCGCTTCAATGATTTCCATGGCGATCGCCTCGCCCTCCCGGGCTGCTTTTTCCTTGTCGTCGATCTGCATACGCCGGCGGACCTCTTCAGGAATAAAAATCCCGGGGACTTCGTTATGAAGAAACTCTGCATTTTTGCTGCTGACCAGAGGCAGAACCCCGTAAAAAACAGGCACGCCTATGGACTTGATCCGCTCATGAACCTCTAAAATCTTTGAGGCCTCAAAGAGAGGCTGTGTCATGATAAAACGCGCGCCTGCATCCACCTTGCGACGCACATAAGATATCTGAGCATCAATATTCTTCACATGAGGATTGAAAGCGGCCCCGACACACATATCCAACCCCATATGACGGTTCATATTCATGACGAGCGTGATGAGTTGGATCGCATTAAGATCATAGACGCTCGTGGCCTTGCCATGGGGGCCGATCCCTGCCGGGTCGCCGGTGACCGCCAGGAGCCCTGTCAGGCCCAGGGCGTGCGCCCCCAAGAGATCCGACTGGATGCCGATAAGGTTGCGGTCACGGCATGTAAAATGAAAAATCGCCTCCAGCCCCGTCCGTTTTTTTATGCAGGCCGCGGCCATGATGGAACTCATGCGGCTTTGGCCCAGAGGATTTTCGGGCACGCTGATCACGTCGGCGCCGGCCGATTTTAAAAGTTCGGCTGCCGCCTCCATTTTCTGAATATCCGCATTTTTCGGCGGCAGAAGTTCCGCGATCACCGTGAAACGGCCGCTGGTCAGCTTATCGGCAATAGACGAAGATTTTTCCACCGCATAAGCGGGAAAGGAAAAAACCTTCGCGGAACGCCGCGCAGGAGCCGCTCCCTTGACGGCCCGGGCCGCCAGGCGGATATGCGCGGGGGTGATCCCGCAGCAGCCACCGATAATATTCACACCCGCCTCTTTTAAAGCCAGCGCATATTGCGCAAAGTATTCCGGCGTCGTCAAATAATATGTCCGGCCTTCGACGACATGCGGATAACCCGCGTTCGGCTGGGCTGAAATAAAACCGGATGACAACGACACGAGCCGGCGGGCAGCTTCCAGGATGTGCGCCGGACCCAGGCCGCAATTGGCCCCAATGACATCCGCCCCCCCGGCTTCCAATTCCTGGACCACCTGGCGCATATCCTCACCCAGGACCGTGCTCATATTTTCCCGAAACGACATCTGGCAGACGACGGGAAGCGGAGAAACGGACCGGCACACATCCAAAGCCAGACGCAGTTCTTTTAAACTCTGGAACGTCTCAAGGACAAAAAGATCGACCCCGGCTTCGCCTAAAGCCAAAATCTGTTCTTTAAACACGGCGCGGACTTCCTATTCGGACAAGCCCTGTTCAAATGGGGAACGGCCCAGGGGGCCTATAGACCCGGCAACGAATAGCCCCTGGCGATTCCCCACCGCTTCCCGCGCGACCTTCGCGCCGGCCCGATTCAACGCCTCCGCTTCTTTCTGAAGGCCATAGACGGAAAGTTTGACTTTGTTGGCGCCAAATGTGTTCGTCTGAATGATATCACAGCCAGCGTCAATATATTCCCGATGCAGGGCCAGGACCGCCTCAGGACGAGCAACGTTAAGATACTCGCAGGGATGCCCCGCAGACAACCCCCTCTCGTAAAACACCGTTCCAAGGGCCCCGTCGCAAACCAGGATATTTGTTTTAAGGATGCCTTTAAAATCTTTTGTTTTCATGCGACGTCGCAAAGGGATAAGGATACGACACAATATCAGGAAGCGGCGTTTTCATCGCCTTCCGGCGGCAACGCGTCCTTTTTCTGCGCATCTGCGGCCGGCTGCTCGTCGGCAGGCCGGCTTTCATCCGTCGAAGGCAGGTCGCGCGACGTAAAGGTGCACTTCGGATAATGGCTGCAACCGTAGAACGAGCGGCCGCGGTAAGACCGCCTCAAGATGAGGTCGCCGCCGCACCCGGGAGCGGGACACTTGACGCCCGAAGAAATGGATTTTGAATTTTTACAGGCAGGATAATCCGAACAGCTCAAAAACTTGCCTTTGCGCCCCGATTTGCCGACCATGGGCTTGGCGCACTTGTCGCTGATCTCATCTGATTAGACGACTTCTTTCTTGATGTCCTGCGCCGCAAAATCCTTGATCTCCTTAAACGGCGCATAGAATTCATTCAGGATCTTGACCCAGTCGGCCTTGCCGTCCTCGATCATATCCAGCTCTTCTTCCATGTGCGCCGTAAAAGACACATCCATGACCTGGGGAAAATAGCTGACCAATAACTCGCGCACCTTGATCCCTAAGTCCGTAGGTATCAGATATCCTTTTTCCCGGCGCACGTAATCCCGCGACACGACGGTCGCTATCGTCGGCGCGTAGGTGCTGGGGCGGCCCACCCCATCTTCTTCGAGGGCCTTGATGAGCGAACCCTCCGAATAGCGGGCCGGCGGCTTGGTAAAGTGCTGGCCCGGCTCAAGCCTGACCAGGGCCAGGGCGTCGGCCGCGGCCAAGGCGGGCAGTTCTTTTTTGGCCTCTTCTTCGGAATCTTCTTCAGATTTATACAGGACGTTGAAGCCGTCAAAAACGGTTCTGGAACCCGTCGCCTTCAGGACATAACGGTCCGCCCGGATCACGACCGATGTCTGCTCCATCTGCGCCGGATTCATCTGGGATGCCACGAAGCGTTTCCATATCAGTTCGTATAGTTTAAGCTGTTCGGGATTCAGATACGCCTGCATGTCTTTCGGCGTACGCTTGACGCTGGTCGGCCGGATGGCCTCATGAGCTTCCTGGGCCAGCTTCTTGGATTTATAAACGCGGGGCGCCTCGGGCAGATAGGGCGCGCCGTATGCCGAAGAGATAAAAGACCGGACTTCACTCAAAGCCACCTGCGCCACTTGCGTCGAATCGGTGCGCATATAGGTGATCAACCCCACAGGACCCTCCTCGCCCACCTCGATACCTTCATAGAGCTGCTGGGCGATGAACATCGTCTTGG
The DNA here is from genome assembly GCA_964489335.1 of uncultured Planctomycetia bacterium. GTDB lineage: Bacteria > Omnitrophota > Gorgyraeia > Velamenicoccales > Velamenicoccaceae > Velamenicoccus. The sequence continues at coordinate 1,682 of CAZAYJ010000108.1, read as the reverse complement.
TCGCCGAATACCGCAGTTTGTTAAAGGCGTCCTGCTGCAGGGTACTCGTGATAAACGGTGCCAGAGGAGAACGCGACTTGACCGTTTTGTCGACGCTCTCGACCCTGAAATCCTTTGCCCCGAGGTCTGCGACGATCTTTTTGGCTTCCTCTTCGTTGGCAATCTGGATCTTCTGGTCGTCGATCTTCTCTAACGACGCTCGAAAAGGTTTCTTATCCTTGGCTGCCCCCTCCTTTTTCTTGAATTCGGCGTCGATACTCCAGTACTCCTGGGGCACAAAGGCGCGAATCTCTTTCTCGCGTTCGACGATCAAGCGAAGGGCCACCGACTGGACGCGGCCCGCGCTCAGGCCCCGCGTCACCTTGCGCCACAATAAAGGACTCAGGAAATAGCCGACGATGCGGTCGAGGATACGCCGGGCCTGCTGGGCACGGATGCGATCCTCGTCAAAGGCACGTGGCGAACGGAACGCCTCGTCGATCGCCGACTTGGTGATCTCATGGAATTCGACCCGGTAGACCTCCTGCTTTTTCAACGACATCCATTCCTTCAGATTCCACCCGATCGCCTCTCCCTCACGGTCAGGGTCGGTCGCGAAATAAACGACGTCCACATCTTTAGCCGTCTTTTTCAATTCGCCCAGGAGCTTCTTCTTGCCGGGGATGACGACGTATTCTGTTTTGTATGCGTTATCAATCTCCACACCCAGTTTCTTTTGCGGCAGATCCACGATATGTCCCATGGAACTGACGACGGAAAAATTCTTGCCGAGGAATTTGGAGATCGTCCTAGCCTTGGCAGGCGACTCTACGATCACAATGGCTTTTTTTGACATGGCTCCCTTTTCAGGCGTCAACTCGCATTCCTGATAAATGACTGACCGGGAAATCTGCGAACAATCCCTTTGAGTTCAAGTTCGACTAGGATCGAAAGGATCTCCGGAATACTCAAACCTGTTTTTTGTGCAATGTTGTCGATATGAACGGGCTCTTCATCCAGGGACTGCCAGACATCCCGGACATGCCCCCTGGAATCCTCCTCGTCCCGTGTGTCGGCGCTTGCAGCAGAAATATCTTCCTCGGAATGGGATTCTCCTGAGGAAAAGCTCAAGAGCGGCTTGAGCGTCTCCAATATCTCTTCGGGACGCATCACCAGACACGCCCCGTCCTTGATGAGGGCATTGACCCCGTAGGCGTTCTCACGGCCGACCTCGCCGGGGAGCGCGAAGACCTCCCGCCCCTGTTCCAGCGCGCAGCGTGCCGTAATCAACGCGCCGCTCTTCGCCGACGCCTCAACCACAAGAACACCTTTGGATAGACCGCTGATGATGCGGTTACGCATAGGAAAATTCTGCGGCAGAGGCGGCATGTGTAGAGAAAATTGCGATACCACGGCGCCTTCACGGGCGATCTGATAAAACATCTCCTCGTTCTCCGGCGGATAAATGCATTCCAACCCGCTGCCTAAAACGGCGATCGTCCTGCCGCCGGCATCGCGCGCGGCCCGATGGGCGGCCGTATCGATCCCCCGGGCCAGCCCGGAGACGATCGTCAGGCCGTATTCGGAAAGCCGCGAACCAAACATTCTTGCGCTCGAAAGGCCGTAGAGCGACGCCCCGCGCGAGCCGACGACGGCCAAGGCATTGGCATCACACGGCAGAAGATCCCCTTTGACATAAAGGA
>CAZAYJ010000107.1:0-4847 GCA_964489335.1 uncultured Planctomycetia bacterium | reverse complement strand
TTGCTGCGGATAGTCTCAAAATCCATGGATGCGCTCCAATAATAATGCGGAGACGATGTGCAAAAAGAACACAGACGCCCGCCCGCCAATGGCTCCATATCGGTCTTCCATAACTCGGAGGCGTTTTCCGTCATACCGCCGCAGGTGGCGTGGAAGAAAGCCGGAAAGACCTTGCCGCGATACAACAGCACCTCGCCGAACGTAAAGTTAACGGCCCGGTTTGTCTTGTTCTTTTCCGACGAAAACCCGCCGTAGACCTGTGATGAGGTATCGGCCACGAGGTCATAGGGCTTGTGGACGCAAATCTCCTTCTGATACAAAGCATAGGTCCTGGCGGCGATCGCCTGCGCCTTGATGGCATCAATCGGCCACTTGGGAGAAATCTCATGGACCAGGACACCTTTGAGATATGATTCGACGTCCAGCACATTGATGGCTGAGAGCGTTCCATCGGCAGAGCGGAGAATGACGATATCGCCACGATAAGGCCTGCAGTTGACGAAGATGGCGGCTTTCTTGCGGGTACTGATTCTCAAGGCAGAAGCCTGATATACCGTCTGCTGAATCTTGAAGCCATTGTCCGCCGCTGTGACTTTGCAGGAAACCAAGCGGCTGCCGTGATATAGTTTTTTTGAACCCGGCGTCACGGAGATGTCGAAAGCCCCTTCGACAGCAAGGGTCAATTCTTTAGTATCGCGCACGACGGCCACGCGCACCGTCGGTGGCTGAGACAAACCCCATGCCGTCCCGCAGAGCCCGGCTGCTGCGCACAATCCTATCGCATATATCCAAAAGGTTCTCTTCATCGTCTTGACAAAAGCCATAAAACCACGGAAACCGCCAGGCTCAACAGCAGAGACGTCGCCACAGGGGCATACAGCGTAAAATTCTTTTTATGGATCACAATATCGCCCGGAAGCCGGCCGAAAGGAAGGGTCTTGAGGACGCCCCACGACAGCCCTGCCACAATCAAAACAACCCCAGCGACAATCAATGCCCGTGACATCGCCGCCACTCCTCTGTGACACGGATAATCTTGTTCATCTGTACCACCGCTTCGACCGGATACTTCCCCGCCGCCGTTTCCGCCGAAAGCATAACGTAATCAGAACCATCCAGGACCGCATTGGCCACATCCGACACCTCGGCCCTCGTAGGGATGCGTTCGACGGTCATATGTTCGAGCATCTGCGTCGCCGTGATAACGGCCTTCCCGCGGGCATTGCACTTGCGGATGATCTCTTTCTGCACGATCGGCACATCCTCGATGGGAATCGAGACGCCCATGTCTCCCCTGGCGACCATAATAGCGTCAGAGGTATCAATAATATCATCGATATTGCGGATGCCGTCGGCATTCTCGATCTTGGCGACAAGCTGTATCCCCTTGTGGCGGGAGACCCTTGGGCGGGCCGATAAAGCACGCCGGACAGCCAACATATCCGAAGACGTACGCACAAAAGACTGGGCCAGAAAATCCAGGCCGTGGGCGACGGCAAAAGCGATGTCCTCCCTGTCTTTGGCCGAGAGTCCTCCGAAATGAAGACGCGCCTGCGGGATATTGATGCCCTTGAACTCCTTGAGCACCCCATCAAACAGAACGCGTGTTTTAAGGGTCCGACGAGAGACGGACAAGACGTCCAGGGCAATCAATCCATCATCAATAAAAATCCTATGTCCCCGGCGGATATCCCTGATCGGCCCCTCATAGTCAAAACCAGCCCTGTTACCTTCTCCTGTGCACCCTGCATCCTGGAGGAGCCAGAAAACCTGCCCTCTGCGCAGAACTAAGGGCTTGTGGTCTCGCAGGCAGCCGATACGGATCCTGTGGCCTTCCAGATCGCCTAAGATGCGGATGTGACGGCCATAGCGCCGGTTCAGACGCCGCACTATCTCGATGGTTTCCAGACATTCCTGCGGCGTGCTGTGCGAAAAATTCAGACGCACGACATCAAGTCCTGCACGCATCATCCGTCGCAAGATAGTCTGCGAGCGGCTCGCCGGTCCTATTGTAGCTATGATTTTTGTCTTAACCATCTGAGGCCAATCCCTGCGATCAGAACCACACCGTAATAATATCCTGGCCTTCGTCGGCCAGTGCGCCGTAACCTCCTTCCCGCAAAACCCTGTTGGCAACCTCAAAGACTTCCTGCCGTCTCTCCTCGGTCACGGGAAGATAAACCCTTAACCCTGCCGGGTCCTCGCCAGAAAAGACCACGCCAACGAAAATCGCTCCGACCGCGTAGAGCTTCCTGACATAGACGGATGCGTTTTGCGGCCCCACACATCGGCCAGCGGCGCGAAAACACGTATCGTCGGCCTGCTGACGAAGCCACTGCCGGGCTTCGGGCTCTTTCGGTCGGGACACGTCTTCTTGACATCCCGCCGGAGACAACGCACACCAAAGAATAAAGAAAGCCGCCGCACAAATCCCTGGCGATTTACGCCGCTGGCCGCGCGCCCGAAGATCTCTTTTTGTTTCTCTGTTCGACACTTTCTTTTTCTGAATAGATACACCCGCAATAATTCTGGTGATACAGCTCCCAGGCGCGGGAAAGTTTGTGGGACTCCGCAAAACCCTTGCGAAAATTCCTAACGATAAACTCAAGACCGTGGTCACGGGCAATCTCCTCGCCCAGGCGCGCGATCTCATCGATATCCTGATAAGGACTGCTCAAGAGCGTCGTGGTAAAGGCACCTATCCTGTGGTCGCAGGCGGCCTTGGCGGTCTCCTCAAGGCGGATACGCCAGCACAGGCTATGCTGGCGCGCACGGTCCTCCTCGCAAGAGACGAGCTTGAGAAAACGCTCGAAATCGTAACGATGATAGATCGTATTCAGGTTCAGGCGTTCGCTGGCGGCCAGAACGGCTTCATAACGCCTGATGTACTCGGAATACGGATGGATATTGGGATTGTAGAAAAAACCCTCGACCTCAAAGCCTTCCTCGCGCAGGAGGCTCGCCGGGTAGATCGCGCAGGGTCCGCAACAGATATGCAACAAGACCTTCATCATCAAAAAAGGTTACGGGCAAGATCGGTCGCCTCCCGGCCGCGGGATGTGCGTTTTAAAAAACCGGCCTTGAGCAGATACGGCTCGATCGTATCTATGATGGTGTCCGGCTCTTCGTTGAGGGTCGCGGCCAAGGTCTCGATGCCCACAGGGCCGCCGCGATAGGTCGACAGGATCGTTCGCAGGACGCGGCGATCGGCTTCGTCGAGGCCGTGTTCATCAATACCCAGGCCTTTAAGGGCCTCATCAGCCACAGAACGCACGATGCCTGAAGCGCCGTGAACCTGGGCGTAATCCCTGACACGCCGCAGTAATCTGTTGGCGATGCGAGGCGTGCCCCGGGCACGGCGCGCAATTTCCGCAGCTCCGTCGTCATCCACCGCAATCCCCAGCAGCGTCGCTGAACGTTTGATAATCCGGGCCAGGTCTTCGTTCTTGTAAAAATCGAAGTGGTGCAGGATCCCGAACCGCGACCGCAAAGGCGAGCCGATAAGTCCGCTGCGGGTCGTGGCCCCCACCAGCGTAAAACGCTTGAGATTGAACTTGATTGTCCGGGCATACGGCCCTTTATCAATGACGAAATCAATCTGGAAATTCTCCATCGCCGGATACAGGAACTCCTCGACGACCTTCGAGAGCCTGTGGATCTCGTCGATGAAAAGCACGTCCCCAGCCTCCAGATTCGTCAGGATGCCGATGAGGTCGCCGGCGCGCTCGATGGCGGGGCCGGACGTGGCCGTAATCTTCGTGCCCATCTCGTGGGCGATGATCGACGCCAGACACGTCTTGCCCAAGCCCGGGGGGCCGCAAAGAAGCACATGTTCCAAAGGCTCGTTGCGCTGCCGGGCCGCGGTGATAGACAGCTTCAGATTATCGACAACCTCTTTCTGGCCGATGAATTCTTCCAGGGTCGCCGGCCGCAGGGAAATATTCAGGACGACATCTTCGTCCGTCTCGTTGCGCGACGTGACATCGGCACCTTTCGCCGCGCCCTTAGCTATGATATCGTCGAAGGAAAAGGATTTTTCGTCCATGGTCTCAATGGAAGGCTGGATTATGTTTCAGGCGCTGCCTGGGCTTCGGCTTCAGGTGAAACCTGCGGCTCAATATTGGCTTTGTTGCGAAAAACCTCGATGTCACCAAAGATGTTTTTCTGCACGACGATGATCTCCTTGAGACGGATAAGCTCCAGAACCGCCAAAAATGTCGCGATCGCCTCTAGCCGGTTTTTGGCGCGTTCGAAAAGCCGCGTCAGCTTGATATGCGGGGTCTGAGCAATCATATGCAGAAGATCGTGGACCTTGCCCTCGACGGTGAACTCGTCCTTGATGACCTCATAGAAAAGCTCCTTGGGGACGTCTTTGAGGGCCTTGGAAAAGGCGTTGATCAGATCAAAAAGGCTGGCTTCGAAATAGGACTCGCCGCTCTCCTTGTCTTCGAGGACCGGCTGGCGCTTGAAAATATCCTGGCGCGCCCGCTCTTTGGCCCTCAGGGCGTCGGCCGCTTCCTTGAACTGCTGGTATTCCAGAAGGCGCTTGACGAGTTCCGCCCGCGGATCGCGCTCGTCATCCGGGATGTCCTCCTCAAGATTGGTTTCCTGCGGCAGAAGCATCTTGGACTTGATATGCATGAGGGTCGCAGCCATGACGATAAACTCACCGGCGACATTAAGATCGAGCATGCGCATCAACTCCAGATACTGCATGTATTGCTCAAGGATGGTCGCGATAGGGATATCGTAGACGTTGATCTCGTCCTTCTTGATGAGATAGAGGAGCAGGTCCAGCGGGCCTTCGAAGATCTCGAGTTTTATTTTATAGGACATGGAACGAATCC
>CAZAYJ010000106.1:0-4972 GCA_964489335.1 uncultured Planctomycetia bacterium | reverse complement strand
CGATCCCCGCATAACAATGGCCTGCGGCACGCGTATAACCGGTCTTCCCCAACACCTGCGGGTTACTCAGGCGCCACAGAAGCTTATTATGATTGGCGCGCGTGATCCGGCGGCCGTCCGAACCGGTAATCGTCACGCTTCTTTTGGACATCACATTTTTAATGAACGAATGACTGAAGGCGGCGCGTGTCAGGATGGCCATGTCATAAGCCGTCGTCACTTGGGACCGGTCCGGCAGCCCCGTCGCATTCGTGAAATGGGAATCCTTCATTCCGAGCGCTTTCGCCTTGCGGTTCATTAGGCCTGCAAACGCGCTTTCAGAACCGGCAACGGCCTGCGCCAACGCGACCGCCGCATCGTTGGCAGATGTGGCCAAGAGGACCTCCAAGAGGTCTTCTGTCGAATACGTAGCCCCCAGCCCCAGACCTGCCTTCGTCGGTTCGACGTTGACGGCATCTGAAGAAATCTGAATACGCTCCTGAAGATCCAGGCGATCAAGCACCACCAGAGCCGTCAACAACTTAACCGTACTTGCCGGATAAAGTTTTTTGCGCTGGTTCCTGGCGTAAAGAACTCTTCTGTTTGTGTAGTCGACGGCATAAGCCGCCTCAGCCGTCACAGAACTCTTCGAAGACTTCTTGGACGCCGCCATGGCCGGCGAAACCAACAGGACACCGGCCGCCACCATTGTCACTAAAGCATACAGATCACGACGCCTCATATCACTCGTTGTCTTTATAATAGGTCTTGAAAAACGAGCAAGTTTTACAGACGACCTTTTTAACGCTCAAAGGCAAGGGTGTTTTGGCGTCGATACGACAACAGGGAATGTCTACAAGCCAACAACGCCACTCCTGCACTTCTCCCAGGAGACACGCCGTCCTGGCCTCGGGCGAACAATGAAAAAATTCCCAACAACGCACATGATGAGTTTCAGCCGGCTGCTTCTTCTTCAAGATGTCCTCCTTCGTCCTTGACGTGATATTTCCAGAACCCTTCAAACCTTATATCCTGTAGAGCGTCCCGTCGGTTGCGACCAGAACGGCTTTTGTATCGGGAAACTGGCTCAAAAGCTTACGGCTTTTTTCCAGGCCGAGAACAACACAGGCCGTCGACAACGCGTCCGAAGCCGTGGCATCGGGCGCAACGACGGTCGCTGAAACAATTCCGGACTGCACGGGATAACCTGTCTTGGGATCAATGATATGTGAATATCTCCTGCCGTTGATCTCGGCATACTGTTGGTAATCGCCTGCGGTGGCCGCCGCCTCGTCGCTCAGCGCGAGCTCATCCAAGACCTTGCCTTCATGAAAAGGGTCCTGGACGCCCACGCGCCAGGGTGCGCGGTGATGCATGCTCAGGCAAAAGACGTTGCCGCCGGCGTTGATGAGGGCAGAGTCAATCTGCGCGGCCCTGAGTTTCTTAACCGCCCGATCGAGAGCAAAACCTTTGGCAATGCCGCCCAGATCGATGCGCATTCCGCTCTTAAGCAGCGCAACCTCCCTTGTCTTTGCATTCAGATAGATGAAATCCGAACCTACCAGAGACAAGGCCTCTGTCACGGCGTCAGGAGCAGGCAATATTTTTGAAGCAATAGCTTTTTTCCACAGCATGGATACAGGTCCCACCGTGACGTCGAAGGCTCCATCTGTCCGGCGATAAAATTCCAGGGCCCGCTGAATAATATCGAACAGAGGCTCCGAGACAACGGCCCTCTGGGTATCGTTCAGCCGCGATAACTCACTGTTACGATCAAACAAATTGAAGATCGACTCCAGCTTCTTGAACTCATCAAAGACGATCGCCGAAGCGCGGGCATCGGTGGACTTGACCTCGACAAATGTCCCCATAATGAATTGCGTTTCCTGGTATAGCGGCTTCTGGCAGCCCGCGGTCAAGAAAATCAAAGACATGGAACACAGGCAATAGAAGAAAACAGAAACCCGCCGGGCGCCCCCCTCTGTTCTCCGTACTCCCTGCTTGTCCAACAAACTAATTTCTCTTGTATTTTTACTGATCATTTTTTTATCGCTTCCAACAACGCTTCGAGGCCAAGTGTATTGAGCACATCGTTTTTAGTAAGCCAGGCGCGACGGCATAAACCTACGCCATAAACCATATAATCCAGATGCGCCACATCATGGGAATCTGTCCCGACCGCCAGGCGCACCCCTTTTTCGGCGGCATGCCGAGCATTCATATCGGATAAGTCCATCCTGTAGGGATGCGCATTGATCTCAAGGGCCGTGTGGGTTTCGCGCGCCACGCGGAAAACTTCATCCAGATCGATGTCATAGGGGCCACGCATCGGCCAGAGCTTGCCGGTAGGATGGGCAATGATGTGGACACGCTTGTTGGCACAGGCGCGCACGATCCTGCGCGTCAGCTGCTTCTGTGACTGCTTGAACCCTGAATGAATAGCGGCAATGACAATATCGAACTGCGATAGGACTCTGTCCTCGTAATCGATACGGCCTTCTGCATCGATCTCGGCCTCTGTACCGAATAAGATCCGGAAACCTTTCAAATTCCTGTTGACGCGGTCGATCTCCCGGCGCTTCTGTTTCAGCCGCGACTCATCCAGTCCATGAGCCACTTTTAAGCTGACAGAGTGATCCGTCAGACAAAGATATTCGTAGCCCAGAGAGATGGCCTTCTCGGCCATCTCAAGGACTGTATTTTTCCCGTCCGAATAGCTTGTATGGGCGTGGAAATCTCCGCGGATATCCCCGGACGCTACCAGATGCGGAAGTATGCCCTTCAATGCCGCCTCGACTTCGCCCGTGTCTTCGCGTAGCTCGGGAGCGATAAAAGGCAGCCCCAGCTTACGATACATCTCCTCCTCGGTCGCAGATACAAGACGCCTGCCTTTCTTGTCAAAGATACCGTATTCGTTGATCTTCAGGCCTTTTCTTTTGGCCAGCTGCCTCAATTTGATATTATGGCTTTTGGATCCTGTAAAATATAAAAGAGCTGCGCCGAATTCTTCTTTAGGCACAATCCTGGCGTCCACCTGAACGCCCTCCCCGGTCACGACGGAGCATTTTGTCGCGCCGTGCGCCAAAACCCTTTTGACAGGCGCAAGCCCCACAAAAGCATCGGCGACTGCCTCAGGCTCCTTTGACGCAATAAGGATATCTACGTCTCTCACCGAATCCCTCATGCGTCTCAACGAACCCGCGGCAGAAACTTCCTGCACATCCTTACGCTTCTGGAGAAGAGAAATAAAAGAGCCAGCCGCCTTACTGGCGGTCAAAAGATCCATCGCTTCCCTGCCCTTTTCCAAGAGATCTATCCCCTTGAGGATATTATCAACGGTCTTTTGTCTGATCCCAGGAAGTTTCAGGATCCTGCCATTGCGCGCCGCGCGCTTCAAATCATCCAAAGAAGCGATTTTCAGCGTATCAAAAAATAATTTCGCCTTCCGGGGCCCGATAGACGGAACCTGCATCAGCTCCAGGACCCCTTCAGGGATACTCTCTTTGATCTTCTCGTATTCGGCAAACGTTCCGGTGGCGAGGATCTCCCTAACCTTAGAAGCCAGATCTCTGCCGATGCCCGGGATTTTTTCCAAAGTGCCTTCCCGGCTGCGGTCGGCGACATCATCCTCAAGGGCGGCGATATTATCCGCCGCTTTTCGGTACGCCCGAATACGGAACGGATTCTCTCCTTGGATCTCAAGGAAATCCGCCATGGCACGCAGGACGCTGACGACAACGTCGTTCTTCACAGAAAAATCCTTCCCTCAGAAACCTGTCTGTCCGACAGGAACTTCCCTGCAAAAGGCCAATATACCAAAAGACACACCAGCGAGGCAAAAAAGACGACTTCCTGCACGCCAAATGCCTGAGCGAGCGACCCGAAAAGCAAATTACCGAAAGGAATGAACCCCATAAACATCATCATAAACAATCCCATAATGCGTCCCCTATGGCTGTCCGGAATGGAAAGTTGAATCATGGAATTAACCAAGGCCATGCTGCCCGCGATCCCGATACCCGCTAACATCAAAAGGACACAGGACAACCACATGCTTGTAGAAACGGCAAACACCATTGCAGATAAAAAGAACATGGCCACGGATATCCGCAAAAGGCGGTATCTCGCACGCTCCTCTTTGAGGCGGGCGACATTGAGGACGCCAATCAGGGCGCCGGCGCCGCTGGAAGACATCAACATTGCCAACCCCATGGCGCCGGACTTCAAGACCTCCTGCGCAAAAATCGGCATCAGGACCACATAAGACACGCCGAAAGTGCTGACAAGACCCACCAGGGCAAGCAGAAAAAGCAAAAATCGATTATGCTTGATGAGCAAGACGGACTCGCGCATATCCGAAAAAACAGACGTCCGGTTTCCGCGCCTGGCCGCAGGACGCGGCTTAATCCATGCCAGCGCCGCCAAAACAGGCAAATAACTAACGGCATTGACAAAAAAACACCCCGAGGTACCTATCAAGGCGATCAAGAAACCCGCAACCGCAGGCCCGATGATGCGGGCGGAATTAAAAGCTGCAGAATTCAAAGCAATGGCATTCGTCAAATGTTGACGCCCGACAAGCTCGACGACCATCGCCTGTCTCGCCGGAGAATCAAAACTTAAGATAAACCCGTTAATCGTGGCAATCACGATGACGTGCCAGATATCGACGGTCCCCGTCCACACCAAGACGGCAAGGACCAGGGCCAGGACCGTAAAACAAGATTGCGTCACCAACAGGAGGTTGCGCTTGATGCTGCGGTCGACATAGACCCCTGCCGCCAGCGCAAAAAAAGATACGGGCAGATAACTCAAGAAGCCCGTAAGCCCCATCAGGAAAGCGGAGTGCGTCAGGCTGAACACCAGCCAACTCTGAGCCATGGTCTGCACCCAGCTACCGATCAAAGAGACAAACATCGACACCCAATAAATCCTAAACTCGCGGACGCGCAAAGAAGAAAACATGTTCTCAATCTTTTCATAACGTGCGGCG
>CAZAYJ010000105.1:0-5029 GCA_964489335.1 uncultured Planctomycetia bacterium | reverse complement strand
GTACGATCATATTCTCTAGGTATTCTGCGGTTGTATCGTGAGTATTGATGATCCGGGCTGCGAGATGCTGTTTGAGGAATTCAGCGATCCAGCGCTGCTCTGCCGTCTTGACAGGTAAAATCAACGTCGGGATCTTATGACGCAAGAGAAAAACCATCGTATTGTATCCTGCGAGGTTCAGGCTGATGTCTGCGCTTCGGAGGCTATTTTCGAAGCCAGGATATGACCATGAAAAATAATCCAGGTTATCCAGCCGTCCTAGGAGACGCCTCAGGTTGCGCGGGAATGCCATGGCACCCATGGATATGGTAAAATGCCAGTCCTTGCGTTTCAGGGCCAGTTTAAGGCATTGGTGGATAAAGCAGGCGTTTTCGGCCAATCCCCCCCTGCTGACGACGATGGAAAGCGAACGGCGGCGGCTTTCTTTTCGATCACGGAATGAATCTTCTTTTTCATGGTCGTAGATAAAACCTGTGGGGAAAAGCATTTTTCGGCACACCTTCAAGATACTTTCCAGTTTATTTTGTTCATGGGAAGACAGGTAATGTTTGTAGGCCCGGATCTCTGTCTTGGGTCTATGGTAGAGGATCATGTCGTAGGCCTTCGGAAGAAATGAGTGAAGTGTATCCGTCCAATCCATGTGGGTCGTGCTGGAGACGGTTATGGTTCCGGATGAACGCAGGTCCAGGAGGACGGGCAACAGCAGTTTGTGCTCTGGATGGCGGAAAAAGGGATATTGTTCCGTCAGAAAGACGTGCGGCCGGATCATGTTTGTTTTTCGCATCAAGGCGCGGCTCCAGTCGTGGCTTCCGCACCGCATAGGAATAAAGTGGGTCTGCGCATAGAGGTTGACAGGGAACAGTTGGATTTTTTTTTCTCCTGTTTCGATGACGGTTATCCCGATTTTCCGGCCGGCTTGAGCGGCTATTGCTTTGACAAGAGAGTAAACAATGCGCGCATGCCCCAGAGAGCCGGTGTTATGGTAGAAAATACAGAGTCTTTTCATGGACGGGTTTTTCCAGCGCGGACAAAGAACTTTTTGATGACGTCTGCGATGAACAAGGCCTCAGATTCTTTCATGAAGGAAAAAAGCGGCAGATGGAGTGCGTGGCGTTCGTAGGTATCGCTGTTCGGCATGTCCTGGCGGATAAACGATTGGAAGATTTTCATCTTGTGCAACGGCGTGTACGGCCGCTGCCACTGGATGCCTTTATCGTTGAGGTGCCGGCCCAGCGGATCGCGTTCGCGGCTTGAGATGACGAAGACCTGAGGCACCGTCAAAGTATCTTTGCCGTCGCGCGGAAAGCGGATATCGCTGATCCCGGCCAGCTCATTCTCAAGGAAGGCCTTGATCTTCAGCCGTGACTTGATGATGTCTTTGAGGAATTTGAATTTGGTTGTAACGGCAATCAGGTCCCAAAGATACATCCGTGCAAACCGTTGGCCCGCATCCAAAAGAACGGCTTCATCCTTCCATATGTTTGTGCATTCGGCGATCTTTTTGTAGGCGGGATTATTGAAGCACAACATGCCCCCTCCTCCGCCACAGGATGAGAGGGGTTTATAATAAGAAAAAGAAAAGCAGGATAGATCGCCGAAAGAGCCGCATTTATGTTTTTTGTATTCCGAACTCTCCGCCTGGCAGACGTCTTCTATGAGGAACAACTTTTTATCCTTGGCAAGTTTCAGGAGGATGTCGAGAGGTGCCGGTCGGCCGAACATATGAACGGCGATGATGCCTTTCGTCTGTTTCGAGATAAGTTTTTCCGCAGAGTCAGGATTCATCTGATAGTCTTGCGGGCGGCAGTCCACGGGAACGGGGATGCCTCCGGCATACAGCACGGCCAGAGGGACGGCCGGATAGGTAATATTTGGGACGATGACCTCGTCGCCCTTTTTAAGCTTGAGGGCCAGGAGGGCTATCTGAAGGGCATCTGTCCCGGAGTTAAGGGCGAGGGCGTGACGCGTGCCGATATATTGCGAGAATTCCTCTTCCCATTCTTCCAGGAGGCGCGCGATGTCATTGAGGCCTTCGATTCGTCCCAGAACGTCGGCAATGCCTTGCTGATAATGCTTGATCAGCAATTTATCGATGCGCATGGTATCATACCGGATGGGCATGGAAAATGATAGACGCTGTGTCTAAATGTCTATACAATAGATAGCCAAGATGTTATTTTTTGTTGCGGCCGGCGCGCATGTATACTGCCGGCTAAAGGCGGCTCAATAACTTATAACAGAATTGTATGGATATTTCAACCATAACGCTTTCTTTCCTGCCTCTGTTGGTCATTTTGGGAATCCGGTCCACGTTTTCCGATTTTAAGAAAGGTATCGTCAAAAACTGGGACCTCGTCTTCTGTCTGTTGGCCGGCGCATGTCTCTATGCGTATCTCATTGTTTTTCATGGACTTGAGATTGATCTTGTCCTTTATGTCGGAAACCTCTGTATTGCGATGAGTATTGGTCTGATTCTCTATTTTACCGAAACATGGGGTGCCGGCGACGCAAAGCTTTTTATAGTGTATTCCTGCCTTCTGCCTTTCCCCCGCGATCTGTGCATCATTCCTTTTTCTGCCCTTATCATTTTTGCAAATACCATTATCGTTGTCTGTCTGGCTGTCATTGTTGTCTCCATGGTGTTCGTGGCCCGTTCTTACCGCGAGACTATCAACAATGCCCTCAAAAAGATGCTCGATCCGAACGAAATACGCCCCCTCATATATTCTTTTTTCCTTATCCTGAGCTTCAGCTGGCTGGTTCCCTACATCCTATCTTTTTGGTCGGCATATTTCTCACCGCTGGTCTACATTCTTTTGACGTACATCAGTTATTCGGTCATCTACCGTATTCTTCAATATTTTCAATCACGGCGTCTTCTTTATGTCATCATCACTCTCGGAATCCTTGCGAGGTTCCTTGTTTTTCCAAACCCCAGGCAGGTCCTTTGGGCGATGATCATCAGCACAAAGATCATCGTCATATACACAATTTTTTTCAGACTACTGGATTTTTTCTTTATGGCAGATGACCGCAGTAAAAAAGGAAACCGCACGGAAAACACTATTATCCTGGCGCCGCATATGTTCGTCGGGGTTTTATTGACCCATACGCATTTTCTAAAAGGGGTGCTGAAGTTGATGAGTTGGGCGTGGAAATAAGATGAAGGCCTTAGTGTCTTTATTACACAGAATCGGGGTTCACGGGGGGCGTGCGAGGCGTGATGGGCGTTTGATCGAGATCATTGCGGATACGCCGGATCCTCTCCGGCTCCGTCCCTACCTCTATCTTTTGCTTAATCGTTACGAACGGGATTATTTTATCGCGATCAGCGGCATGCCTGTCTGCTCCATGCCGGACGCCTGGGATCACTTTTCTCGATCTCGCCGGCGTACGTCCAGGGACGACCGTTGCGTCATATGCCGATTTTATGCATCTTGTTGTGGTCCCTGCCGCAACCTTGTGCCTGTGCCATTTGCAGACATTCCCAGAGAGGTGGCTATAGAGGTTACGACGGCATGCAACCTGGCCTGTGGCATATGTTTTCAGACCAAGGCCGAAGAGAAGCATCTGCCTTGGCGTACGTTGCTGGAGACTTTTAAGCAGATGCGGCGCGCGGGCCTTCAATACGTTCGCTTTACCGGAGGTGAACCGCTTCTCTATCCTCATCTGGAGAAAGCCGTCATGACGGCAAAAAAACTTGGTTTCCATGTCCTTTTGAATACCAATGGCATGCTTATGAGTGAATCAAAGGCTAAATTTTTCGGACGTTATGCGGATAGCGTCCTGGTTTCTTTACGGGGGTGCGATTCCTCGTCGGAGTCGCGTCTGACAGGCGTCGAGGCCGATTTTCGGGATAAGCTTCGCCGTATCCGCTTTCTTTCAAGCCATAGCAGTCATGTGCGCATCGGGACCGTTATTTCCCGTCACTTGATCCATCGACTGGAGGATTATCTACGCATCCTGCGGTGGACCCGTGTTTCACGCTGGGAATTATATCGTCCCATGGCTGCGTCTTCACAACAAGAGTATCGGTTGACCCAGAAGGATTTTATAAGACTCATCCGCCTTTTGAAGCGCTATAAAGGTCCCTTGTCCATCAAGGTGGCTAATCCTGTGCCTCTTTGTCTTGCGGGGGATCCATCAAGTACCTGTCATTTGTTTTTGGGTGGGCTTTGGGATGACGGGCATACCCGGCTTGTTCTTGATGCGCAGGGTTTTTATAAACCGAGCTATGCTATGAAACGCGATCTGGGCACAGACCTCCTGAAGGCTTGGCGTCATTCTGTCATGAGGCGTCTGCATTCTCTTGAGTATTTGCCTTTAAGGTGCAGCCGCTGTTTCTATGCGGGTTGGTGTAAAGGCGGTAGCAGGCAATGGGCCCTGTATTCCGGAGGCAGCCTCTGGGCTTCCGATCCATGGATGCCTAATCCGTCTTCGCAAGGTAGGCCACGGTTTCGCGTAGATAAGGCTCACGAGAAAAACTGAAAGATTTGTTTTGGTCTGCAGCTCCGCGAACCTTCTGGCGAAAGAGGGTTTATCAAGGTGACACGGACTCAAAATTCAAGGAGTGCTATGAAGAAACTGGTCTTTATCCGCGATGACGATGTCTGTCAGCTGACGCCGGCGTTTCTTGCTTTTTTTGATTACTGTTTTGACAACGATATCCCTGTTGTCTATGCCGTTATCCCTGGCAGGATGCAGTCATCTATGGTGCGTTTCTTGAGGCGCCGAAAGAAACAAAAGCCGCTTATGGTCGACATCGTTCAACATGGATGGCGGCATACGAATTACCAGAGAAAAAACAAGGCAGAGCGTGGAGGCAAATATGAATTTGGGCCGCTACGGTCTTATGCCGTGCAATATCGGGATATGTGCCGCGGCCGGTCAAAGATGCTAGAGGCTTTTGAAGGCGACTTTACGGACGCCTTTGTGCCTCCTTTTCATGGTTATGACAAGGCGACTTTGCATGCCGTCGCCGCATGCGGTTTTAAGATGTTTTCCGCCCGAAAAAATGAGTTTTTTCCCA
>CAZAYJ010000104.1:0-5112 GCA_964489335.1 uncultured Planctomycetia bacterium | reverse complement strand
TGATGGGCAAGCCCGCTTTGCTCATGGTTTCTTTGGCGGCCATTTTGTCGCCCAGGAGCCGGATATTCTGCGGCGACGGCCCGATAAAAGTGATTTGACAAGATTCGCAAATTTCCGCGAAGTGCGCATTTTCGGAGAGAAATCCATAACCAGGATGAATGGCCTCTACATCTGTGATTTCGGCCGCGCTGATGACAGCCGGGATATTCAAATAGCTGGCAGATGGTGCGGCGGGACCGACACATACCGCCTCATCGGCCATGCGTACATGCAAGGAATCCTTGTCGGCCATAGAATAAATGGCGACTGTCTTGATGCCCATTTCTTTGCAGGCGCGGATAATGCGCAGGGCGATTTCACCACGGTTGGCGATCAGGATTTTTGAGAACATGAGGTTTTAGGCCGGCTCAACCAGAAATAATGCCTGTCCGAATTCGACGGGCTCGGCATTGTTGACCAGGATATCGACGATCTTGCCTTTGATCTCGGACTTGATCTCGTTCATCAGTTTCATGGCTTCGACGATGCAGACGACCTGGCCAATTTCCACGTTTTGGTTGATTTCGATGAAGGGCGGTGATTCCGGAGACGGGGCTCGATAGAACGTCCCGACCATGGGGGCCTTGATTTCGATAAGGTTTTTCCCCGAGGCGCGTTCACGGGGAGTTTCTTTTGTGGTGGCCGGCGACTGGACGGGGTGGAACTCCGGCATCACCGGAACAGACAGAGGTGCTTTATGCTGCGGCTGTTCAACGATTACTTGGCCCTCAGGGCCTTTCTTTAGCCGAACCCGCAGGCCTTCCTTTTCAATCTCGAGTTCCGTGAGATTGTTCTCATTCATGAGATTAATCATTTCCTTAATCTCTTTGATATTCATACCGCAGGCCTCCCTTTGCCTTCAACACCCGCTTTTAAGAACAAATAGACGGCACGGCCCGTTATACGGCCCGTTCAATATATTCGCCGGTTCTGGTATCGACCTTGATGCGCGTCCCCACATCGACGAACAACGGGACCTGAACGACGGCGCCGGATTCCAGTGTTGCCGGTTTTGTGCCACTTTTGGCCGTATCGCCTTTTATGCCGGGTTCAGTGTGGGTGATCGTATAGACGACAAAATTGGGCAGATTGACGGCAATCAGCTCTCCCTTGTAGTAAAGGGCGGTGACTTCCAGGTCATCTTTTAGGAATTTTTCAGTCGCACGCAGCTTGTTTTTTTCTATCGCAAGGTCTTCATAGGATTCCGAATCGATGAAGTGGTAAAAATCTCCGGAATGGTAAGAATACTGAAGGTTGCGCTCTTCGATAAAGGCCTCTTCAATCTTGTCGTCGGATTTATACGTCCTGTCCAGCACCGCATCGTTTTTGAGGCTTTTGAGCTTTGTCCTTACAAAGGCAGAGCCTTTGCCTGGTTTGACGTGCTCGACATTAACGACCATAAACGGCGTTCCATCCAGATCGATGGTCAGCCCCACTTTTACCTGGTTAATCCCTATGGTTGCCACTTAGTACCTCCACTCCATCTCGAGTTACAAGCACCATTTCCTCCATTCGTATTCCAAACCGGCCCGGAAGATAGATGCCCGGTTCTATTGTAAAGACCATTCCTGGTTCAAACTTACGCGTGTTCTTTTTGTTAATAGAAGGCGATTCATGGACCTCGAGGCCGACTCCATGGCCTAATGCGTGTCCGAAATTCTTTCCAAATCCTTGTTGCGCAATATAATGGCGCGCAATTTCGTCTATGGAACAGATGGGGATCCCAGGTTTGATACTACGAATAGCCAGTTCCTGGGCCTGGCGGACAACCTTTGAGGCCTTAAGAACAATGGGTTTAATTTTACCCAAAAAAAATGTACGTGTCAAGTCGCATTTGTAGCCGTTGACTTCAACGCCTAAGTCGACAACGACGGCGTCTCCTTCCTTGAGGATCCTGTCGGTCAGGCGCGCATGCGGATAGGACGAGTTGGGGCCCGAGGCCACGATGGTTTCGAATGCGACGGCGTGTGCGCCGTTAAGACGGGCAAATCTTTCTATGTCTGCGGCGATCGCCATCTCCGACCTTCCTGGTTTTACCTTTGCCTTGGCAAAGGCGAGGGTCTTTTGGGCGATCCGGATGCCTTGGCGGATATGGGCGATTTCCTGGGCGTCTTTGATTTCTCGCAGGCGTTCGATGGTTTGTTGCAGGGGTATGAAACGGACTTTCTTGCCCAGCATACGATTCAGGATTTCGCATTCAGCGAATGTCAGATGGCGCGCCTCAAAACCGACCCTTTTTGTTTTGCATTCCAGGATTAGACGGGCTGCCGTGTCGAAAAGCGATTTTTCGTATTGGAGGACGCGGACAGGCGGGCGGGCAAAGCGCTTGAAGTCTTCGACGTAGCGGAAATCCGTGATGATGGAGACATTTTTTCCTGAGATAAAGCCGTAGGCATCCGGTGCATCGAAGCCGGCGGCATAGGAGACATTCGCCTCTGAATTGAGCAATAGGCCGTCGATGTCCTCTTTAGTGAGCAGGGCGAAGATATTTAAGAAGCGTCTGTCGGCCTTCACTTGTTCCTGTTCTTGAGGAGCGCCTCGGCGGCGAAAAGCGCCAGAGAATAGCTTTGGGCGCCGAAACCGGATATCTGGCCGATACAAACGGGCGCGATCAGGGAAGTCTGCCGGAATTCTTCACGGGCATGAATGTTTGACAGGTGTACTTCGATGGTTTTGACTGCGGAAGCCGCGATCGCATCCCTGATAGCGATGCTCGTATGGGTGTAAGCCGCAGGATTGATGATGATCATGTCGTATGTCCCGCGGGCGTCGCCGATAAGATCTACGATTTCGCCTTCATGGTTGGATTGGACGATGGTCAGGCCTATTTTTGATTTTTTAGCCGCTTGCTTTAAGGAGCGGTTGATTTCGGCCAAGCTTGTTTTTCCGTATACTTGCGGCTCTCTGGTTCCTAAAAGATCCAAATTGGGGCCATGGATGACGAGGATTTTTTTCATGGTTTATCCTTTATTGAACTTTCGTTGTTTGGTCCCTTTAAAGAAAACTCGCTTTCTAACGGGATTTGCCCACATATGCCATGCGTAGTTCATAAAGGAGATGTTCGAGCATTTCTGTCTCCTCTTTGTCGAGGTTTCCCTTGGTTTTCTTTTCGAGCATCTCGAGACTATCGATCAGGAATTTGGCCTGGGTGATGTCTTCTTCCGTTTTGTCGGTCATGGGATTCGGGATGGCCCCCAGGGCAATCCACGCCTGCATGGCAAGACTCGTGACAAAGAGGCGAAAACTTGGCTCGGGCGTCTCTTTTTGCTGCCCGGCATCCGCAGGTGCTTCTTGCGGCTCTTGTTTGATTTTGTCTTTCCAGCCTTCGTCCACCTTCTTTTTTATGTTTTCGTCCATCCCTTCTCTCCCTTGCTGAATCCGTTCTTCAGGAGATGACGATCCCGGCATACCCGACAACAGATGAGTAGTCGCCGGAGACATCTCCGCTTGTTTGATAAGCGGCCAGTCGTGCGGTCTTGGCGCCAAGTTCTTTGGCTGCCATGATCGCGACGATGGCCGGTATGTATCCGCACATAGAGATCTGGAAGCGCTGAACTCTGTCATTCAGGCCGTCTGCATCCAGGGCGAGGATCGCCTCGATGGCTTTCTGGTCTTTTTCCATCGCCAGCTTTTGCGGTTCGTAATGCGTCATGTCGGAACTGGCAACAATGAGGACGTCTTTTTTGGCATCCCGGACCGCAGTTGCGATGCTGTGCGCTATATCTTTATACATCAATTTATCTTCGCTGGCAAGGATGATGGGTACAAAACGGAATGCCGTACCTTTGATCTGGCGGATGAGGGGTAGCTGGACTTCGATGGAATGTTCATAGGCGTGGGCTACCTCATCATCCTGGAGATAGCCGGAACGGCCCAGGATTGCACGGGCCATGTCTGCGTCAATGTCGATCGTCCCAAAAGGCGTCTGCCATTTTCCTTCTGCCATGATACTGGCGGGCGTCCCGAAACCCGTATGGTTCGGTCCGAGGATGACGCAGGTGTCGGGCAGGACGATTGAGGATAGCGTCGCCGCCGCTACCTTGGCTGAATAGACGTAACCCGCATGCGGCAGGATACAGGCGACGGACTGTTCCCTTTTCGTTTCTTTCTTGTCTAGAAGAGAGACGATGAGGTTCTTGAGACGCTGGGGATCCGAAGGATAGAATTGGCCTGCGACAGCCGGCTGCCTAATCACCGAAGGTCTCCCGGAAATAAACGGCCGATTGTTTGACTTCGTCATGTGTCACGTGGCCGTGGAGCTCCATGACTTTGACGGTTTCAGGCCGGACATAAGGCTTGAAATCGTTAAAATTCACCTGGCCGGTCATGGCCGCCTGATGGTCGACGAGGTTATTGACATTGTGCAGATGGATACCGATCAGACGGTCGCCGTAATCTTTGAGGAGTTTTCCATGGGGCAGGAAACCCAATTGCTCCATGATGAAGTTATGGCCGACATCGAGCCACAATCCTGCGGGCCTGCCCTTGAGCGCGTCGAAGATCTCCGCGAATTCGTCCAGAAAAGGGATTTCGCGGTAATAGAATCTGTTTTCGATGCCGAGCTTGAGGCCGTATTCTTCTGCTGTATCGCTCAGGGCTTCAAGGCTTTTGATGAGTTGCGGGATGTGGTCGCGGCTTCTGACTTTACGTTCTTTGACGAAGGCTGCGAAATCCTCCCTGTATTCCGGCGTTTCCTTCTTGCCTTCCTGCGCCAGCCGAATGAGATGTCGTGTTTTGTCTTTTATTTCTGCGCGGCCGCAATGCAGGACAACACACGATGCTCCGCAGCGTTTGGCTGTCGAGAGGGTATGACGCGTATGGGTGACAGCGAGACGCCTTTCTGTTTCATCAAGGCTGGCGAGCGAAAAATGGTCAGGGAGTGTTTTGAGGCGCTCAAGCCCTTCAGGCACCGGGCAGTAATTGTGGAGGCTGACGATGGAAAGTCCGTGAGAACGGCAGTAGGCCAGGATATCTTCCACCATCTTGGAGTCGAGGAAAAAGTTCAGCTCAACGCAAGAAACGCCGGTGTCCTGGATTTCTTTAATAACCTCAAGGCCTGTCTCTCTTCGGCCG
>CAZAYJ010000103.1:0-5205 GCA_964489335.1 uncultured Planctomycetia bacterium | reverse complement strand
CAGCAGTTTTTCACCATGGCCGAGATCCGGGAGATCTTGAGCAAGGAGGAATTCGCGTATTATGAAAAATTCCTTGAGATCACCACGCGATACGCGGACCGTCTCGTCGCCATCGACAACCTGTATCAGAATCTGCCGACGGCCACGCGCGAAGACTTTGCTGCTGCGCGTCAATCGCTGGACCTTGTGTATTCCGAATTGAACGCCTTGACGGTGCCGCCGTTATTCAAGCAAGGACACGAGATTTATCTGGCATACCTCAAGGAGACCTATATGGTGTTTGGGGCGCTGGATCGGGGGTTGCTGGATGAGGCCTCGGCCCACATGAGGGCGGCGGAACAGGCCAAGCGGCAGTCGCTTTTGTCGTTCCGGCAGGCGATCATGCAGAGGAAAAACGAGGCCTTCTCCGGGGGGAAGCCCGCGCAAGAAACAGCCTCGCAGACAGCGGCCCAACAGAAGCCTTAAACTTATGAAGGTAGAGATTGCAAGCAACGTTTTCCTGAGAGATAAATACCTGCTTCTGGAATTCTGCGTTCCGCCGGGGTTCGCGAAGCCTGAACCCGGACAGTTCCTGCATATCCGCATTGAAGATTCTTTCGATCCTCTCCTGCGCAGGCCGTTGAGTATCCACGATGTCTCCTGGCAGGGCCGTTCGAGGACCGGCCAGAAGAAACATATCGTCAGGATCCTCTACGAGGTTGTCGGTAAGGGGACCGCGCTGTTGGCTGAAAAGCGCCCCTTGACGCAGATCGATATCCTGGGTCCCTTGGGCCGCGGTTTCGACCTTAAGAAGATCCGCCAGAGCCGCTGTGTCTATATCGTGGCCGGGGGGATGGGCGTGGCGCCTCTGTATTTTTTGGCCAATACGGTCCGCGAAGAGGGGGAAGAAATAGAGAAGGACCCGAAGATCGTCGTGCTCATCGGCGGCAGGAATAAAGAGCATATCATCAGGGAAAAGGAATTCAGGGATTTGGGCTGTGAGGTGCACGTGGCGACGGAAGACGGGTCCAGGGGCGTCAAGGGGCGCGTGACTGAACTTTTGAAAACTCTTCTGCCGCCGGTCCCTGCGGCCGCCGCCGGTTCTTTGGACCGCGCGGAGGACGCGCCGGTCATCTGCGCCTGCGGCCCCAAGGCCATGCTGGCCGCCGTTGCCGTGTTGGCGCAGCAAAAGGGTCTTGCGGCCCAGGTGTCCCTCGAGGAATTTATGGGGTGCGGTCTGGGGGCATGTCTGGGGTGCGTCATTCGCACGGTGTCGGGTTACCGGCGCATCTGCCAGGATGGCCCGGTGTTCGACGCGTCGGAAGTCATCTGGACGGAGTAGGATTTTTAGGGAGGCGGGAGATGAATGCGCTGTTTTTGGTTCTCGGCTTTGTGACGGGATTGTTCGGTGGCCTTCTGGGGATCGGCGGGGCGACGGTCGTCGTGCCGGCCCTGGTTTTTTTATTCGGGTTCAACCAGCACCAGGCCCAGGGGACGATTTTGGCGGCCATGATCCCGCCGATCGGTTTACTGGCAGCGATCCGTTATTATCAGGCAGGGCACGTCAATATTGCCGCCGCGACTATGATCGCTGTCGGCTTTTTTGTCGGCGGTTATTTCGGCGCGCGTCTCGTGGAATACGTCCCCGATCTTATGCTCAAGCGTATTTTTGGCATCTTTTTGCTTCTTGTGTCGCTGAGGATGATCTTCGTCAAGTGAGAAAGATATGAAGCCAAAGCTTGAAGTTTATATCGGTTCCCTGAAGCTCAAAAATCCCGTTATGGTGGCGTCGGGTACGTTCGGTTATGGACGGGAATATGCGGATTATGTTGATCCTGCCGGGCTGGGCGCGATTGTGACGAAGACCATCACCAAGAACCGCCGGGAGGGGAACCGTCCGCCGCGCATCTGCGAGACGACCGGCGGGATGCTTAATGCCATTGGACTACAGAACGAGGGGTTGGAGGATTTTATCCGGGAGAAGCTCCCGGCATGCCGCCAGGCAGGGACAAAATTGATTGTGAGCGTCGGTGGCGAGACGAGCAGTGAATATGGGGAGGTCATCGAGGCGCTCAACGCTTATCCCGAGGTCGCGGCCTACGAGCTTAATATTTCCTGCCCCAACATCGAATATAAAGACAAGATTATTTCCCAGGATGAAGAGTTGACGCACAGGGTCGTCAAGGACGTCCGCCAGAAGACGGACCGCACCCTGATTGTTAAATTGTCGCCGAACGTCAGCGATATCACAAGGATTGCGCGGGCCGTGCAGGACGCCGGCGCCGATGCAGTCAGCCTCGTCAATACTTTTTTGGGCATGGCCGTTGACGTGGAAACCCGCAGACCCGTGTTGGGCAATATCACCGGCGGTCTGAGTGGCCCGGCAATCAAGCCCATGGCGCTGCGCATGGTCTGGCAGGTTTACAACAAAATCAGTTTGCCTATTGTCGGCATGGGTGGTATTATGAATTCCCGTGACGCGGTCGAATTTCTGATCGCGGGCGCTACCGCCGTTGCCGTCGGAACCGCTAATTTCGTCAACCCCCGTGCCCCTCTCGAAGTCGTTGAGGGTATCGCCTCTTATCTGTCGCAACACCACTACAAAGACGTCAAAGAGCTTATCGGGAGCCTGAATGTCTCCTGATAAAACAGCAGACAGTAGAGCGGCTTAGTTTATGAAAACCGACCTGATTGTTGCTTTAGATGTTGAAAGCCTTGATAAAGCAAAGGATATCGTCGAGAAACTTTATCCTGTCGTGAAGTATTTTAAAGTGGGCAGCCAGCTTTTCACGGCTTGCGGACCGGAAATTGTGCGGTCCATCGGAAAGACAGGCGGCAAAGTTTTCTTGGATCTTAAATTCCACGATATTCCCAATACTGTCCGTAATGTTGTTGCGACCAGCACCGCCACTTCTATCGGTTTTGTGACAACCGTTGGTTCTTCTGAAATCCCAACACAAGCAGGTGCGTCAGCGGAATATCCTATTTTTATGATGACAGTTCATGCCGTTGGGGGCCAAGAAATGATGCGATGGGCGGCAGAGGCGGCCAGGGAACGCGCTGCGCAGTTAGGGATTGAAAAGCCAAAAATCGTCGCTGTAACGGTATTGACGAGCACCAAGGCGAGCAGCGACACACAAGAGACTGTTTTAGCCCTGGCGCGGGAGGCGCAGATCAGCGGCCTTGACGGCGTTGTCTGTTCTGTGCATGAAGCTGCCGCCGTGCGCAAGGCCTGCGGAGAGAATTTTATTATCGTGACGCCCGGGATCAGACTACCGGAAGGGCATGCGGGGGATCAAAAGCGCGTTGCAACCCCTGCCGCGGCCGTGGCTGCCGGCAGTAATTATCTTGTCGTCGGCAGGCCTATCCTTGAAGCGGCTGATCCTTTGAAGGTCGCAAAAAAAATATTAGAAGAAATAAGCCGTTAACGTAAAAGATAAAGTTGGAAGTCGGCAGGCAGCTTTAGTGAAAGAACAACAAATGCCTTGGCGCGCCACTGTCTACTATTGACTTCCTGCTTCGAGCAAAGCGAGGACATATGGCTCAAGAGTTAAAAGCCCTGATTGACAAGATCCAAAAAGAAGGCGTGGAGTCTGCCCAGAAGGCTGCCCGCGAGATCGAGGCCCGCGCCCAAAAGCAGGCGGATGAGATTGTCGCGCGCGCGGAAAGCGACGCCAGGAGATTACTGGAAGATGCTCAAGAGAAAATCCGCCAGGAGAAAGAGGCTTCGGAGGCCGCCCTCAAGCAGGCTGGGCGGGACCTTGTCTTGTCGCTGAAGAAACAGATCCTGGCGACGCTTGAAAAGGTTGTCGCGCTCGACGTGCGCCAGGCGCTTGGGCCCCAGGAACTGGCGGCCCTGGTGAAGCTGGCCGTCCAGCAGTATGGCGGCCAGGACGCGGGCCCGGTGACGGTGTCTTTGCAGGACGGAGACCGCAGGAAACTCGAAGATGGTTTCCTTTCCCGTCTGAAGGAAGAACTAAAGCGGGATATCATCCTGAAGGCTACAGACGAGGTTGCCGGCGGGTTTATTATCAGTTTTGACGCGGGCAAGTCGCATTTTGATTTCAGCGACAAAGCCCTTGCCGCCTACCTTTCCGGCCTGGTGCGTCCGAAGCTGGCGGAATTCTTGAAATAAGCTGTTTTCTTCGGCCCTGCGGCATATACCTTAAGGCGTACAAACTTATTACTGATTTTATGGCCGGTCACTACACATATGTTATTTCAGCGTTACCGATGCTGAACTTCGGGCACAAGCTTCCCTTGAGCTATGCTCGCTTCCTTGAAAGCTGCCGCGGCCTGATCGATGAAGAAGAGGTTTCCGTCCTGGCGGCCCTTGAAGGAAGGGATTGGGGCGCGGCCCTTGCGGCAGATATCCCTCTTTTGAAGGCCTGGAGGCTTTTTGAGGTTGCCCTGCGCAACGAATTGGTCAGGTTGCGTTCGGCCCGCAAGCAGACGGATGCCGGCAGATACCTGCGCCACGACGGTTGGTGGGATCCCTGGGTGAGTCAGGTGGCGCTTAACGCCGTCAGGCATCCAGCACCGCTGGAGGCCGAAAAGATCCTGGACGAGGAGCGCTGGATAAAACTGGATGAATTATGCCTGGGGCATTATTTTGATCTTGATGTTCTTGTGGTTTACGGCCTGAAACTTTTGATCCTGGAGCGCTGGGAGCGTATCGGTTCTGCGGACAAAGCAAGAGTCCTGGAAGAAGCGCTCGCCAAGGCGTGAAGGAAAGAGATTCGTTCGGTTTTTGAATTCTGAACATGTAACGTCAGCACGAGAGGAATGTTATGGCATCCGAGAGAAAAGGCCGCGTGGCGGCGATCAACGGGAACATGGTAGCAATCACCTTCGATGATTATGTTATTCAAAATGAAGTGGCGTATGTTGCCTGCGGCACCGACCGTCTGAAGGCTGAAGTGATCCGTGTGCGCGGAAACAAGGCCGAGGCTCAGGTGTATGAAAGCACGACGGGAGTCAAGGTCGGCGATCTTGTGACATTCACGGACGCGTTGTTGTCCGTCGAGCTTGGACCCGGTCTTCTGGGCCAGATCTTTGACGGCCTGCAGAATCCCCTGCCCGATCTGGCCAAAGAATGCGGATTTTTCCTCAAGAGAGGCGTTTATAAAGATCCTCTGCCGGACGCCAGTCAGTGGCATTTCACGCCTTTGGTGAAGGTCGGACAGAAAGTGAGGGCGGGCGATAAGCTCTGCACCTTGCCGGAAA
>CAZAYJ010000102.1:0-5303 GCA_964489335.1 uncultured Planctomycetia bacterium | reverse complement strand
GGTCGTCATCCGGCCGCCGTCCGCGTCCTAAGCGCACGCTCTTCTTTAAAAAAGTGTTGTATTTTGTATGCATATAGATATAATAGTATGTAAATGTATATAAATATATGCAAAAAGCTATTGTTGTATGTATCTGCATACAAAGGCCGGCCGTCCTATCATGCTTGATTTGACAAAAAACAAAATACGCCTCCTCAAACTTTTCTATTCCCACCCCGGCGAATCCTTCTATATGCACCAGATCGGCCGTATGCTCGGCAAGAAACCGGGCGTTTTCCAGAGGACCATCAACGACCTGGAGAAGCAGGGGGTCCTTGTCAGTGAATACAAGGCCAATGCAAGGTTTTTTAGGGTCAACACCAAGTCGCCGGTCTATGCCGCACTGCGCGAGTTGGTGATGAAGTACGAGAAACTCTTCAGAAAAGGCCAGGCCATCTTTGTCCTTTTTGGTCTCGCTTCGTGGCTCGTATGCGCGCCGGCGCAGGCAGCCGATACCCAAAAGCCGTCCGGGCGCGGGGCGATGACCATCGACGACGCCGTCGCTACGGCCTTTACCAATAACAAGAACATCCTAATCCAGGAAAAAGAGGTGGAGGCGGCCCGGGCCCAGATACTGGATGCCAGGAGCGCTTTTATGCCGCAGGTGAACGTTGAGGGCGGCTATAAGCGCACCGGCTCCGTCCCCCAGTCCAATACCGCCATCTCCGGCAAAAAAGATTACGGTGTTTATGTTGGTTACGAGAATGATAATCAGTGGGGTCTGAGCGTCGACCAGTCCCTCTATACCGGAGGCGCCAACACGGCCAATTTGAGGCAGCAGCAATTGGGCCTCAAGGTCCAGGAAGAGACGCTGCGGGCGCTCAAGCTGGACACGGCGTTTGAGACCAAGAGACTGTTTTTCGGGTTATTATTGGCCTATGAGATCGCGCGCAT
Source organism: uncultured Planctomycetia bacterium (assembly GCA_964489335.1). Taxonomy (GTDB): domain Bacteria; phylum Omnitrophota; class Gorgyraeia; order Velamenicoccales; family Velamenicoccaceae; genus Velamenicoccus. Next base: position 4,370 of record CAZAYJ010000102.1, on the reverse strand, counting down.
CGCCCAGGACCTGCTTGACCAGGCCGCGGCTCATTACGAGGACGTTAAAAAGAAATACAAGGAAGGCACGGCGTCGCGTTTCGATCTTTTGCAGTCCAAGGTCCAGGTGACAAAGGTGATGCCGGAGTTGATCCGCGCCAAGAACGCGATCCGCTTGAGCATGGCCGACCTGAACAAAGAACTGGGTTTGGGGGTCTATGATCCCCTCGTTGTCGACGGCAAGCTTGTCTATCGGCCGATCGCCGTCACTGAGGAGGCGTTTTTGGCCCGCGCCTATACCCACCGTCCGGAAATGATCATTAAGCTTTTGGGTATCGACATAGCCAAGTGGTCCATCAAGGCGGCGAATGCCGGATACAGACCGCAGGTGAACCTGAATGCCGATTATTATTACCGCTCGGACGATTTTTCCGATATATTTAATCAGCGACACAATAACTGGGATGTGGGCGTCTCTGTCCGTGTTCCCATCTTTGATGGCTTTTCGTCGCTGGCCAAGGTCCGGGAGGCCAAGGTCCGTTACGCGCAGTCCCAGTTAAGCCACGAGGATGTGGCCGACCAGACCGCCCTTTTGATCCGCCAGGATTGCCTTAATCTCCGCGAAGCCCAGGCGATCATTGATTCTCAGAAAGACAATGTCTCCGAGGCCAAAGAGGCTCTGCAGATTGCGATCGTCAGCTATGATAACGGTGTGGGTACGAACCTAGATGTCCTGGATGCGCAGGTGTCGCTGGCGCAGATTGAACAGACCCTGGCTGAAGGGATATATGATTACATGATGGCACAGGCAGCTCTGGACCGCGACACGGGCAACCTGCCCGCCGAACAAGAGATTTTGGACGACAAGAAACCTAACGCATCCGGCGAGGTTTCGGCCAAAGCGGAGAAAAAAATATGAAGATACCGAATATTCCGAAGAAGATCAAGATAATTGCCATTGTGGGCGCCGTAGCGTTGATCGCTGTCCTTTCTTATCTCTGCGGCGTCATCCAACAGGAGAGGAACGCCAGGCTCCTTAAGGTTTCCGGTACGATCGAGGGCGATGACGTCCGCATTTCTTTTCGAGTCGGCGGCCAGATCCTTGAGCTTTTGACGGACGAGGGCGAGGTCATCAAGGAAGGCAGTATCGTGGCGCGCCTGAATACCGATGAGTTGACCAAAGTCAGGGACAATGCCAAAGCGACGCTCAAGGCCGCAGAATACCAGTATTCATTAGACAAGCTGGATTATGCTCGCGCCGAGAACCTCTGGAAGGCCGGTTCTATCTCGACCCAGAAACGCGACGAGGCCCAGACGAAGAACGATTCAAGCCGCGCCAATGTGGAGAAGGCTAAAGCAGATCTTGAGCTGGCAGAGACCCGTCTTGGTTTTGCCGAGCTTGCCGCGCCCTTGAACGGCTATGTCTTGGTCAAGAGCGCTCTCGCCGGCGAGGTGGTGCAGGTCGGCGCGCCGGTCTTTACGGCGATTGATTTAAACAACGTCTGGGTGACCGCCTACATTAACGAAACGGACTTAGCCCGGGTCAAGCTTAACCAGGAAGCATATGTGATGACGGATACTTACCGTGGGAAGAGATACAAGGGCAGGGTTTCGTTTATCTCAAGCCAAGCCGAATTCACGCCTAAATTCATCCAGACGACCACCGAGCGGGTTAAGCTTGTTTATCGCATCAAGGTCCGGGTAGACAATTCCAGTTTGGACCTCAAGCCTGGTATGCCGGCGGACGCCTATATTATCCTCGAATGATATGATCACCATCAGGACGCAGAACCTGACTCGGAAGTTCGGGGATCTCGTCGCTGTGGACAACCTGAACCTGCAGGTTGAGGAGGGCGAGATTTTCGGCCTCGTCGGGCCTGACGGAGCAGGCAAGACTACGACGATGAGGCTTTTGACCGGCATCCTGGACCCGACGTCCGGCGACGGCTGGGTCTACGACAAGCACATCGTCAAAGAAGCCGAACCCCTCAAGGAGAACATCGCCTACATGTCGCAGCGCTTCGGCCTTTATGAAGAGCTGACGGTTCTGGAGAACATCAATTTTTACGCGGACGTCTATGGTATTGAAAAGGCCCACCGCAAGGAGACGATTGACAGACTCTTGGGGTTTTCGGGCCTCCTGCCATTCAAGCAGAGATTTGCCGGCAAGCTCTCCGGCGGCATGAAACAGAAACTGGGCTTGGCGTGCGCGCTGATCCATACCCCAAAAGTCCTTTTTCTCGATGAACCCACCAACGGTGTCGATCCCGTCTCCCGCCGGGATTTTTGGAAAATCCTCTATGATCTCTTGAAGGAAAAGGTGACAATTTTTTGCTCTACCGCCTATCTTGACGAGGCTGAACGCTGCAAGAGGGTGGGGATGATCCACAAGGGCCGGCTTTTGCGTTGCGAAGAGCCGGAGAAGATCAAAAAACAATGGAACGCCAAAACGCTGGAGGAGGCGTTCATTGCCATTATCAAGGACGCCGAAAAACATGAACAGCGCGCCTGATATCATCGTCAACGTTCGGGACTTAGAGAAGAGGTTCGGCAGCTTCACCGCCGTCAACAAGGTGAATTTTGAAGTCCGCCGCGGCGAAATCTTCGGCTTCCTGGGGCCCAATGGCGCCGGTAAGTCTACGACCATCCGCATGCTCTGCGGCATCTATGCCCCGACGTCGGGAACCGGAACCGTCGGCGGCTTTGACATCATCCGCGAACAGGACAGGATCAAAGAAAATATCGGTTATATGTCCCAGAAGTTTTCTCTCTACGACGATCTGACCGTTGAGGAAAATATCGATTTCTATGCAGGTATTTACAGGATTCCCTTGGATAAGAGACAGGAGAGGAAAGAAGAAGTGATACGGCTGGCGGGTCTGGAGGATTTCCGTACCCGTCCGACCAAGGTTATTTCCGGCGGCTGGAAACAACGCCTGGCTTTGGGCTGCGCGCTCATCCATCATCCCCGGATGCTTTTCTTGGACGAGCCGACGTCGGGCGTGGACCCCATCACGCGCGCCAACTTCTGGGCGATCATCAAGGATTTGGCCCACAACGGCGTGACGATCTTCGTGACGACGCACTACATGGATGAGGCCGAGAATTGCGACCGCATGGTTTTGATCTACCATGGTACGATCATTGCCATGGGTACGCCCGCTGAGATGAAGACCAAATTCATGAAGAACGATGTTTTGGAGATCATTGTCAATACTGCACAGGATTGGATTGATGGGCTTGTTGCGCTTGAGATGGTCAAGGAGGCGGCGCTTTTCGGCGCCAATATCCATGCCGTCGTTTATGACGCCGCCAAGGCGATTCCGGCTATCCGGGCCTATTTGGACGGCCGCGGCGCCAACGTCGAGAGTATCCATAAGATCATGCCGTCCCTCGAGGACGTTTTTGTCTCGGCTATCGAGAATTACGATAAGGAGCACGCGTCGTGAGCATAAACATAAAGAGGATCAGGGCGATCGCCTGGAAGGAGTTTATTCAGATTAAGCGGGACCCGCGCTCGCTGGCCCTGGCATTGGGGATCCCAGTGTTTCTTTTGATCATTTTCGGTTACGGTCTTTCCCTGGATATCGACCACGTCAGGACAATCGTCTGGAACCAAGATGCCTCTTCTGAGGTTACGCGGGAATTTCTCCTGAACTTCAAGAATTCCAAATATTTCAGGATCGTCGCCTATACAGACAACTACAGGGATATCGAATACAAGATTGATTCCGGCGACGTGATGTTGGCGCTCGTCATTCCTAAGGATTTTTCGCATTTTTTGGAAGCCGGAAAGACTGCGCCTTTGCAGTTGATTGTTGACGGTAGTGACGCCAATACGGCAACCATCGCCATGAATTATGTGCGCTCGGTGATTGCCCAATATAACGTTAATTTGATAACGAGTACTATGGAGGGTCACGGGATTACGCCGAAGCGGACAGTAGATGTCCGCACGCGGGTTTGGTACAACATGGGCCTGACAAGTACGTGGTTTATCGTACCGGGCGTCATCGCCATGATTATCATGGTCGTCTCGGCCCTTGTGACGTCTTTGTGTATTGCGCGTGAGTGGGAGAGGGGCACCATGGAGCAGCTGATTGCCACGCCCGTCAAGGCGCCAGAGCTGATCTTCGGCAAGTTCATCCCGTATTTTTGCATCGGGTTTTTCGATTTGGCTGTCGGCGTCCTCATGGCGCGGTTTTTATTTTTCGTGCCATTCCGCGGGAATTACCTGACGCTGGTATTTTTGAGCTCGCTGTTTTTGACCGGCGCTCTCTCGCAGGGGATTTATATCTCTGTTATCGCCAGGACGCAGCTGATGGCTAGCCAGTTGGCGAGTTTGACGACGCTTATTCCGACGCTGTTGCTGTCTGGTTTTATCTATCCAA
>CAZAYJ010000101.1:0-5307 GCA_964489335.1 uncultured Planctomycetia bacterium | reverse complement strand
GCGTCAGCGGGCAAGTCTCTGGCCGGGGCCGTTGGAGGGTGCTTTGGAGATGTCTTTTGCCGCCGCTCGCGCAGCATTTTTTGTTTTAAAGATTATCCTTTGCACCATCATCGTGGGATTGACGGAAATCGGCCTGGCGAAGATGAGATTGTTCCGGATTAGGGATTTTTTGGGGCTTGCTTTTTTGTTTTCTGTCATGGCCCTGGTGATTTCGAGCCTGGGATATTAATTAAGGGATGAAACGATGACGCTTTTTCTGTTAACGGGAATCATGATCCTGACATATGCGATGCTTGTCTGCCACAGGATCCCGGCATTGATCCAGAATTTCCGCCTCCAGTCCCTGTTGTTGTTTCTGGTTACACTTGATTTTGCCATGCGGCAAAAGGAAGCGAGCATCTTTGTTATCGCCGGCCTCCTCCTTCTGGTGAAGGTGATGTTGATCCCATCGTTTTTGAGCCATCTTGTCAAAAAGATCAGGGTCGACGAGCGTCTGGGGTTGTTTTTGAATCCTCTTTTGTCGTTGATCGTCGCTCTGTTTTTCACATGTGGGGCAGCGGTTTATTGCGCATGGTTCCTGGGCGGGGTTCCGGCAAATGTCTTTTCGGCTTTTGTTGTTTCCATCACGGTTGTCCTGGTCGGATTTTTCATCATGGTCTTCCGGATGAAGGCCCTGACCCAGATCGTCGGGCTTTTGGTGATGGAAAATGGCATATTCCTTCTGGCGAGCTCGATGGCGGGAGGGATGCCGTTTTTCGTCGAGATCGCCATCGCCTTTGATGTTTTTGTCTGCGCGATCATCACAGGGATTTTCATGTACCGGATCAACAAGGTTTTTACGCACATAGAAGTCCATCGCCTAACGGATTTAAAGGGGTAGAGGCTGATGTTGCTTTTCTCGATCGTTATCGTTCCAGTCTTGGCCGCTGTGCTTTCGGTTGTTTTGCCCGCGCGCAGCCGCGGCGTCGTCAATCTTGCGGTCCATGGCGTCGTCTTCGCTCTGGCCGCCAACCTGGCTTATCGTATCTCGGCTGGAACAGAGGTTGTCGTGTCCGCCGGCGTCCTGCGGGCCGATGCCTTGAGCGCTTTTTTCATTTTCCTGATCAGCCTGGTCAACCTGGCGGCTCTTGTGTATTCCAGGCCTTACCTGCAGGAAGATGTTGATGGAGGTATCCTTTCCGCCAGGCAGGCCCGCGGCTATGATATTCTTTTCAATGTTTTTGCCGCCACCATGCTTTTGGTGCCCCTTTTGGATAACCTGGGGCATATGTGGGTGGCCGTGGAGCTGACGACCTTGGCATCGGCGTTTCTCGTCGGATTTTATAATACGAAAGCATCCGTGGAAGCCGCATGGAAATATGTGATTATCTGTTCTGTGGGTATCACCCTCGCCCTTTTGGGAACGGTTCTGGTCTATTATGTTGTATCCGCGCAGGCGGGTACAAAGACCCTCGACTGGTCTGTTATCATGGGCCGCGCCGCAGGCCTTAACCCCAGGATCATGGGCGTGGCTTTTTTGTTCATTTTGGTCGGATACGGCACGAAGGCGGGTCTGGCGCCGATGCATACATGGCTGCCCGATGCCCATAGCCAGGCCTTGACTCCCGTAAGCGCATTGCTTTCGGGTGTGCTTTTGAAGACCTCCCTGTATGCGATTATCCGGTTCGCCATGATCACCAATAAGGCCATGGGCCCGGAATTTACATCGCGCCTTTTTATTTTCTTCGGGCTTTTTTCCGTCGCTGTCGCCGGGATCTTTCTTTTGGTCCAGAAAGATTTCAAGCGCCTCTTGGCATACAGCAGCATTGAGCACGTTGGTATCATCGTTTTCGCCCTGGGCGTGGGGACGCCCCTGGCGGTTTTCGGCTCCATGTTTCACGCCTTGAACCATGCGGCGACCAAATCGCTGGTTTTCTTTGCGGCAGGCCATGCCGTTAAGAGGTACAAGACGCATCACCTGCATATGATCCATGGATTGATTCAGGCGCTTCCTTTTACGGCTGCGGCGGCCCTTATCGGGCTCCTTGCCCTTGTGGGCATGCCGCCCTTCGGTATCTTTATGAGCAAGCTGATGATCCTGTCGGCTTGTTTTCAGAAAGGTCTCTATGGTCCTGCCGCCCTGCTTTTGTTTTTCCTGGCGGTTGTTTTCGGCGCTCTCATGTTCCATGTGAGCCCGTCGATATTCGGGCATAAGCCCAAAGGGACAGAGTTTGGCGCCGAGGCCGCAGGTATGAAACTGGTCTTTATGTCTCTGGCGTTTCTTTTGCTCCTTCTGGGCGTCATGATGCCGACGCCGTTACAGGCGCTGCTTGTTTCTGCTTCCCGGCTGATCACGGGGGAGGGTGTATGAAGACATTCACCGGCGTGATGGAGGAATTAAGGATGCAGGGCATCGGGATCCTTGGGGTCTCTGAGCCCCATGCCGACGAGGTTGTTATTCGTCTCGCGCTTGAGGATTTTCATCGCGCCTGCCTTTTCATGCACAAGAGGCTCTCATCGGCGGTCATGGCTATGTTTGCGGCCGACGAAAGAATGACGAAAAATGCGTTTGAAATCTATTGCGTTTTTCTTGGTCGCGAATTCCAGACCTGGTGTTTTCTTACCGCCGATATTCCGCAGGATAAGCCGTCGTTCCCTTCCTTGTCGCGGGACATCCATTCAGCGAACTATTTTGAGCGCGAGATCCATGAGATGTTCGGTCTGGAACCCGAGGGGCATCCTGACAACAGACGCCTGCATCTCCACGACGAAGTCTGGCCCAAGGGGCTGTTTCCGCTGAGGAAAGACTTTGTTCTCCCCGCGCATGTCGCGTCGGACGGCAGTGTCTATGGCTTCAATCGTGTCATCGGCGAGGGCATTTTCGAGGTGCCTGTCGGTCCGGTTCATGCCGGCATAATCGGCCCGGGCCACTTCCGTTTCAGCGCCGCCGGCGAGCCGATCGTCAACCTGGAGATCCGTCTGGGTTTTACTCACCGTGGCGTCGAAAAGGCATTTGAGCATAGAACGCTTGACGATGCCGTCCGTCTGGCCGAATGTGTGGCGGGCGATACCGCGTTTGCCCATAGCTGGGCGTTCTGTCAGGCCGTTGAGAAGGTGTCATCCCTGAAAGTCCCGGCCAGGGCCCTCTATGAACGGGCGATCTGCCTGGAGCTTGAGAGGCTTTATAATCACTTCGCCGACATCGGCGGCATTGCCGTTGACGTAGGGTTCAGTTTCGCCGCACAATTCGCCTCTGTCCTCAAGGAGAAGATTCTGCGGCTCAACCACCGCTTGACCGGCAGCCGTTATCTCAAAGGAGTGAACCGCATTGGAGGGATGCGCCGCGTGTTTTCACGCCAGGACATTCATATCCTGCTATGCGAGATTTTATCCATTTCCCAGGAGCATAGGGAACTTAAGCAGATGCTTTTGACAAGCGTCTCCTTCCTGGACCGCGTCGATGAGACCGGTGTCCTGCGTCAAAAGACGGCCCGAGACCTGGGCGTTGTGGGCCCGGCGGCCCGTGCCTCAGGCATAGCCTTGGATCTGCGCAAGGTTTTTCCGGACGTCTATGCAGGCTCGGATTTCCGTATGATGACACAGGAGAGAGGAGATGTTCTTTCGCGCCTCCGGGTGAGGATGGAGGAGGTTGACGAATCGGCGCGGCTGATCATCTATTTTGCCGACAGGCTGGCGGATACGGGCGGATCTCCGGCTGCGCATCTTCCTTGCGTCGCCTCGGGGTGTGCCCTCGGCGCCGTAGAGGCATGGAGAGGGCCTGTCCTTTATTGGGTCAAGGTGGCCGACGGACAGATCGACCGTTGCAAAGTCGTCGATCCGTCATTCCATAACTGGCCCGGCTTGTCGTTTGCCGTCCTGGGGAATATCATTCCTGATTTTCCCGTCTGCAATAAAAGTTTTGATCTCTCGTACGCAGGTAACGACCTATAAAATATGTGGACGATATTAAAAAATAGTTTTTTAAAAGGACTTTTAACTGAAAAAAAGACGCTCCCCGGCATCTCCTCCTGCCCTGCGATTGAGGGCGTTGGCTGGGAGCTCAAAAAGACCATTTTGTCTCTTTATGGCCGCTCTTTACATCTGCGCGAGGTGGATACGGGTTCTTGCGGGGCTTGTGAATCTGAGATTGCGGCGCTGAGCAACCCGATTTACGACATCCAGCGTTTTGGCATTGATTTTGTTGCGTCCCCGCGCCATGCCGATGCCCTTGTGGTGACCGGTCCCCTCTCGCGCAACATGGCCCTGGCCCTTCAAAGAACCTATGAAGCGATGCCCGGCCCGAAATTTGTGATTACCGTCGGAGATTGCGCTTTGGACGGAGGAGAGTTCAAGTCCTCCTATTATCGGTATCCTGAGGATATCCGGGGCCTTATCGGCGGCGTCATCCTGCATATCCCTGGCTGTCCGCCGTCTCCCGCGCAGGTTCTTTCCGCCCTCCTGGGCTTCCTTAAGAAAATATAATCCTGAAAGTCCCGGCCGGGGGGTCTCGCCCCAGAGGGCCTGCATTTCATCCCCAGCGCCCCATCGCGCCACGAAAAAATTCATTGACAGCCGTCTTTCGGTTTTGTAAAATACCAAAAATACCAAATCAGTATTAAAGGTTCAATTCATTAGAGAATATCGTTCTCTTATGAGGGACGTCCCCGGGAGGTTCCCATGATCCACACAGCTCCCTTAAGGGAGAAAATTTTAGATGCGGCGCAGGCGCGCATGATTCGGTTTGGCTACCGCAAAGTGGCGATGGACGAGATCGCCCAGGACTTGAGGGTCAGCAAAAACACGATCTACAAGATATTTGTCGGCAAGGAAGAAATTGCCAAGGGGCTGGTTAAGCGTCTGCAGGAAAACATCAACGCGGGGCTCGACGATCTGGAGCGGCGCGAGAAAGATCCTTTGAAGGTTTTTTCCGGCAGCATCCTGCTTTTGCGCAAGACTCTCGGGCCATGGTTTGAACATTTTTTCAAAGAGATCGCGCTCGAGCTTCCTGATCTATGGAAGGAATTTTTGCGTTACAGGAATGAAAAGATTCTCGAAATCCGGTCTCTTGTGGAGAAAGGGATCAAGAAGGGGGTTTTGCGTAAGGTCCCGGCTTCGGTGGCTGTGCAGGCGTATCTAGGGTCTGTCAAGGCCATCATCAGCCCGAGGTTTTTGGAAGAGGAGCGCCTGAGTTTTGATGAGGCCCTCCAGGTTGTTTTGGATATCTGGGCGCACGGCATTTTAAAGAAAGGAAGATAGGGCATGAAGAAAGCCCCTGTTTTATTGGTTGTTTTGCTCGAGTTTATCGCGGGGGGCATTTCTTTATTTGAC
>CAZAYJ010000100.1:0-5320 GCA_964489335.1 uncultured Planctomycetia bacterium | reverse complement strand
TTTCTTCCAGGCGCCGATGGCCGCCATGCCCGCTGTTCCGGCCCCGATCGCCGAACCGCAGGCCGCCAAGGCCAATATGAGCGCCGCACCCAAATCCTTAAACTGCACCAAAACGCTTCCTTCCATTGTTCCCTCCTTGATTTTGCCTATAATGGGTGACTCTTCGTTACAAAATCAACCCCGACCCTGCACAGAAAATTTTTGCCGACTGGCCGGCTTCGCTGGCCGCATCGTGGTAAAAATTTATAAGCGTTGAGACGAGCAGGTTAATCCTTTATTCTTCCGCAAGCGGCTTATACGGTGTCCCCGACCACGTCACGGCCGCGTGTCCTGAAAACTCCAGGACATTCAACCGGACGCCGTGGACCAAAACAGACATAGGGCCCAGGACAATATTGAGCGCGTGGCCGGCGATGACGATCGCCACGGCCCCGATGATGCCGACGATCCCCGAAGCGGCGACGCCGGCCGCCATGAAATTAAAGGCGTCGGCAATAGCAATGGTCGCCAGCCCGACGGCAAAAAGACGGATATAAGAAACGACGTCCGTGAAATTATTCACGAGACTCAAGGCCAGCGTCCCGAGGCCGGAACCGACAGCCTTGAAGATATTCTTCTGGAAATTGACGAAGACGACCACGAGCGCGATCCCGGCGATAATGAGATACTTCCCGGCCGAAGGAAAAGGATCGCCCAAAAGAAGGGTCTTGGCCAGGAAAAATGCCGCCCAGATGATGGACAACCACCCCAGCTCCGCCGCGGCGACGGGCGACGGCAAAAGAACCGCAAAGCGCCACAGGTGCGCGATCGTCAGGTGGACCGCCCCGATCCCAAAACAGAGCGCCTGGACAAAACCGGCATCGTTGAGCTGGGGCAACGGGGCCTTGATACCCAGATTCACAAGCCAAGTCTGGCCGAAGAAAACGCCGCTCAAGACCCCCCAGACAATGGCGCACGAACTCAACACGTACATAAGAAAGAAGGGCGCCTTGTTCTGCACTTTTTTGCCGAACTTGCGATACGCCCAGAGAGTCAAAAGAAAATAAACCAGGCCGTATCCGGCGTCACCGATCAGGATGCCGAAAAACAGGCTGAAAAAAAGCAAAAACGTCGGGCTAATATCAAGCTCCTTGTATCCCGGAGTAATCTCAAGAAGCTTGAGCACCGGTTGGATAAGAGAAATCCAGCGGGGATTGCGCAGCAATGTCGGGACGCGGTCTTCCGGCGATGGATCGTCCATCAAAAGGCCCCATCCTTCCTTTTGGGCAACCCGGGACAGCATCTCTGCCTGGTCGGCCGGCGCATAACCCGTCAAATAGGCCAAAGCGCCTTCCTGCCCCATGCCCGCAACAGCCCTGGCAAACTCCAGGTCTTTCTCCAAGACTTTTTTTTGGAGCAAGAAACATTCTTTATGGCACTGGATTGTTCGACCTTCGCGAATCAGCTGTTCCATAACGCGCCGGTCTTCTTCCTGGCGTTTTTTCATGGCCGACAGGCCCATCTTCGGCGGCACAATCTCCTTGAAAGGAACAGCGACGGGCTCGCGCGAGACGACGGCGCATAGCGCGCTGCCGTTGTGTATCCGCAGAGCCTCCACGACAACATCGGGGGGAAACTTTTTTAAGTCGGCCACGGGCACCTGATACAACCGCACATAGATGCCCTGATCGTGCAACATTTTTAAAAGCTGAGGATCAAAATCGCCCCACGGTTCCCATTCGCCGATATGGACCGCCAGACCCCGCGAGAACTCCTTGAGGTGCAAATAGCGCTTCCCCAGGTCAACGGCATGAAGCGCTGCCTGCTTCCAGTTTCTCTGTTCTTTAGAAAAATTTTCTTGTACTCCGTCGGCAAAGATTTCTTCCTGCAGGACAGCCAAGGCCTCATCCAAAAGCTCGATGTCGCGCTGACAGGCCTCGACATCCTTGCCTGCCGGCACCTTCTCGTGCTCGACGTGGACGACGCCCAGCGAACGCAGGCGCTCAACTAAGCCATGCGCATCCTTGGCCTCGACGATAATGCCGACTTTTTTCATAGGCACGATCATGCCACGGCCCCTTCCATGACACGTTCGATTTTCCTTTTGGCAATCTTGGAACGGCCGACCGCATTCGTCATCTGGTCGCCGATATAAATCTTGATCAGGCGGATTGCCTCTTCGGCTTCGGGAATCTTGACCTTCTCGAAAAGGTTGACGCGCTGCGTCGTAATCCGCAATTCCTGACGCAGAATGGCTTGAGCTTCGTTGAGGACTTCTATTTCCTTGCGCAACGACACGATCTCCCTTAAGGCATCTACAGCCTGGTCCACCCAGAGAGGCGTCACGAACAAGTCGTATTCGGCAGGGTCAAAAACAAGGCGCTCAAAGACGGGCAGATCGCCGCCTGCAACGTTACGCCTCCCGCGGACGGCCTCTTTGGGTCTCAACCACGCCCCCAGAGAAACACCTTTATCTGTCAGCAGGCCCGCCCAGACTTGGCGCTGTGCAACCTTCGACTTCTCTTTGGCGCGCCGGTCCTCCAAAACCGCGTTTAAATGCAGAATCTCCAGCTGCAACTGCTGTTTTTTCAGCTGGAGGGTCGGCAGATAACGCTCATAGCTCTTAAGAGCGTCCCTCTGACGTTTCAATTCACCTTTGGTCAATTTAATCTTCACAGGAGTGTCAGTATGCGATCTACTTTTTAGAAGGCCAGTATTTTTCGATCAGGGCCTTCTTGATGCCTGTCTCTTCCGGAGAAAAACACTCGGCCAAAATTTCCCAACCGCGGTCCAGCGCGTGCTCGAGGGAAATATTAACCTCCAGCGACATCATCTGGCTCTCGAAAAGCCCGCCGTAACGCAAGAGCTTCTTGTCCCAGTTCGACATCTGAAACCCCATGGCTTGTTTTTCAATGGTTTCGCGGTAACTGGCGAACAACTGGATCATCGTGTCCATGATCGTACGATGGTCGTCGCGTGTGGCGCCGTTGACCTGCTGTTTAAGACGGGACAGCGACCCAAAAGGCTCAATCACCTTGTTCTTCAAATAAAACTGTCCCTCGGTGATATATCCTGTATTGTCCGGGACGGGATGTGTCACGTCGTCTCCAGGCATGGTCGTCGCCGCCAGAATCGTAATAGAGCCTGCTGTGTCGAAATCAACGGCCTTCTCGTAACGGCTGGCGAGCTGGCTGTAGAGATCGCCCGGATAGCCGCGGTTCGATGGCACCTGCTCCATCGTGATGGACACCTCTTTGAGAGCGTCGCAGAAATTCGTCATGTCGGTCAAAAGGACCAGAACCCGCTTGCCGGCCAACGCAAACTGCTCGGCGACAGCCAGGCTCAAATCGGGCACGAGCAGGCATTCAACTGTCGGATCTGCGGCCGTGTGGATAAAAAAGATTGCGCGCGACAAAGCGCCCTTTTCTTCCAGGGTATCGCGAAAAAAGAGATAGTCGTCATGTTTCAGGCCCATGCCGCCCAAAATGATGATATCCACCTGCGCCTGGATGGCGATACGGGCCAGGAGGGCATTGTAGGGTTCGCCGGCTATGGAAAAAATAGGCAATTTCTGAGACTCGACAAGCGAATTGAAGACGTCAATCATGGGGATATTGGTACGGATCATCCGGCGCGGAATAATACGTTTAACCGGATTGACCGATGGGCCACCGATGTCCACCATGTTTTCTGAAAGCGCCGGGCCGCGGTCCAGAGGCTCGCCGGAACCATTGAAGACACGCCCTAAAAGATTCTCGCCCGAAGCAACCCGCATAGGATGCCCCAGGAACCTCACTTGGTCGCCCGTGGAAATTCCGCGGCTGCCAGCGAATACCTGGAGCGAAACGCGCTTGCCGTCAATACGGATAACCTGCGCCAGAGAAACGCCGCTCTTGGTGATGACCTGCGCGATCTCCATGGACCCGACACCGTCGGCTTCAACGGTGATAACATCGCCTGCGATCTGGATGATATGCGTATAAACTTTATGCACGTTCGCCGTCCTTTTTGGATTTAAGCTGAGTGCTGATCAGCGTCTGGATTTCTTCTTGTATTTTTTTATATTCATCGGTGTCCTGCGCCGCCGAGTTCCAGCCGCGGAAGAGCTGACGCAGCTGGTGGAAAAAATGCAGGGCGCTTTCTTTGTCCGAAAACGCAAAATCCGCCTGCAGGATATTTTTATAGATGAAACTATAGACGGCCTTCTGGCGCTCGGCGCTTGTCGCCTCGTCAACAGGGTCGAAAGCGTTCTGCTGCAAGTAGACGAAATCAAAAAATTCGCCTTTGAGGTAATCCACGTAATCACCCAAGGACGTGCCCTCTTCCCCGATAACCTTCATCATCTGGCCAACGTCGTGGCTCTTGCGCAGGATCGCGTGAGCCCGGGCGATCTCCGCGGCATCGATAATGCTGGGATATTTGCTCCAACTGATTAACGGATCAATCGCCGGATACCGGCGTGCATCCGAGCGTTCGCGCGAGAGGCCGTGGAAGGCGCCGACGACCTTGAGGGTCGCCTGCGTCACCGGCTCTTCGAAATTGCCGCCCGCAGGACTCACCGTGCCTCCGATCGTGACAGACCCCGTCGTGCCGTCATAAAGTCTGACGACGCCGGCACGCTCATAAAAAGAAGCGATGCGCGATTCAAGATAGGCCGGGAAGGCCTCCTCACCGGGAATCTCTTCCAGCCGACCCGACATCTCACGCATGGCCTGCGCCCAGCGCGAGGTCGAATCCGCCAAGAGCATGACATTCAACCCCATCTGGCGGTAGTATTCGGCGATGGTCACGGCCGTATAAACGCTCGATTCGCGCGCGGCGACAGGCATGGAACTCGTGTTGCAGATGATGACGGTCCTGTCGCTCAGGGGTTTGCCGGTCTTGGGATCTTTTAATTCCGGGAATGTCTTCAAGGTCTCGACGACCTCGCCGGCGCGTTCGCCGCAGGCGGCGATGATGACGATATCCACATCCGCATGACGGCTGATAAGCTGCTGCAACACGGTCTTTCCGGCGCCGAACGGACCGGGAACGCAATAAGTCCCGCCGCGCGCGACAGGAAACAGGGAATCGATCAGGCGCATCTTGGTGACAAGGGGCTCCGTCGGCATGAATTTTTCGGCGTAGGCCTTGATGGCAACCTTGACCGGCCAGATCTGAACCATCCGGCATGCGACGACCTTGCCGTTAGAATCCTTGAGGCGCGCCACGACGTCTTTGAGGGTATAACGCCCGGCAGAGACGATCTCGGCAACTTCCCACTCCCCCTTCAAATCGAACGGCGCCATGATGGCGTGTTTAAAAATCTTTTCCGGCACGGTGCCGAGCTTATCGCCCGCCC
>CAZAYJ010000099.1:0-5328 GCA_964489335.1 uncultured Planctomycetia bacterium | reverse complement strand
TTCTTTTGGCATCTGCGGCCGGTTTATCTGGCGGATAACGACGTCCTGACCAGGCGCGCCATCCACAGATTTTTCCGCGATACCAAAGAGGAGGCGGTAAGCGTCCTTCTGGTTTCTATCGCCGACCAACGGGCGACGCGCGGGCCCCTGGCCACGCCGGAAAGCCGCAAAAGACACGAGAAGGTGTCGTTTAAACTTATCGATGAATATTTTGATTCCTTGAAACAGAAGCCGTTTATCAGGCTTATCAATGGGACGGACATTATCCGTAAGCTCGGATTAAAGCCGGGTCCTGTTTTCTCGACGATCCTTGATGCGGTCGAGGACGCTCAGGTGGAAGGGCGCGTGCGGACCAAGCCGCAAGCAATTGCTCTGGCCAGGGCGATTGCCGCAAAAGAGACCGGCGGATCCGCAAGAAAGGAACGATGAATATCAGAGATGTGGATGTCGTAGTTGTTTCCCGCCTGCCGCGCGGCCTGAAGGCCGATCGGATGGTCATCTCAGGGCAGGCATTATTGCCTCCGAACAAAACGGCTGACGTCGTGATGTGGCCTTTGGACGAAGAGAGGCCAGCAGCTCCTTCCGAGCTGAGGGCCGCGTATGCCTCTGTTTTGAAGAGATGTTGCGACGGCGCGGGCCGGACCGTTATCCTGCCGTTTTATGCCGCCGGCCTTGAACTCTCTGCCGCATGCCGGATCGCGGCGCAGGAGGTTTTCCGTTTCATTCGCGCAGCAAGAGGGTCGCGGCTGCCGGCGAAGATCATTTTGTTCGTCAAAAGTCCCCGCGATGCCGCACGCGTCAAAACGGTCGTCGAAGGTTATCTGGGTCATATCCGCAATGTCCTGGCATGGGGGCCTTTTGTGACGGTGGATACGATCATCGAGACGGGTCGCGGCGTCGTTTTGATCCGGCGCAAGAACCCGCCGTTCGGCTGGGCTTTACCGGGAGGATTCGTCGATTATGGCGAGAGTCTTGAGGAGGCGGCGGCGCGCGAGGCCGCCGAAGAGACGGGGCTCCGTGTCTACGGTTTACGGCAGATGCACACTTATTCGGCGCCGGCGCGTGACCCGCGTTTTCAGACCGTGACGACCGTTTTTGTGGCGCGTGCCAAGGGCAGACTGAAGGCCGCCTCTGATGCCGGTGATGCGCGTATTTTCCGTCGCAACGAATGGAAGAAACTGGATATGGCTTTTGACCACCGGGAAGTGTTAGAGGATTATTTGAAATTTAAGAAGAGCTAGAGGGTTTGGCTTTTTTGTGATATTGCTCTTTTCCTCTGGCTCTTTGATTCTGTGGTGCTTTGATACGGCTTAGAATTCGTCCTTCCAGAGATCTTTCTTTTCTCCTGCCTGTTTTTGCTCGAATTGTTCTTGTTGCTCGGCGATCTTCTGGTCCGTTTCCTTTTCTTTGTAGATTGTATAGATCAGCACGAAGGCGATCAGGCCCAGCATGATCCAGATACCGTAATTGGCGACTTCTTCCAGGATCCTGTCGATGAGCTTGAGATGTTTTTTGCGTTCGGAGACAGCCTTGGCTTTGGCGTTGAGCATGGCTTTGTATCTGGCTTCGTAGTTCGGAACGGTGATATCGGGTGGCTTGATGTCGATCAGGTTTTTCATTTCTGGCATGGCCGCCGGCCCTACAGGAACGCTCAAGTCCGACGTCGGGAGTGCGGCAGGCGCGATGACGGCCGGAGTCAAGTCACCGCCTGCGGGCGCTTTGGGTGATTGCCATGGGTTTGATGCAGCGGCCGGTGCGGGAGCGGGGATGGTTGACGGCGCCGACGGGGTTTTGATCGGCGTCTTGGAAATTTCGTCCTGGGTGATGTAATCTGTGGATGCGCCGCCGAATTTAGTCGCCTCGACGAACGGCGTGACCGCGTTCCATGCGAGGAACATTATCGTTATGGCTTGGACGCATCTCTTCATGCTGTCACAATTCTATCATACATTCGTCAAGATGCCAACTGGCGCACATGGGCGATCATGTCCAGGAATTCCTGGCGCGTCTTGATACTGTTGATCCTCTGGCGCACGGACCGGACGAACCGCCGGCCTTTCAGGTACCAGCCGACGAATTTGCGCATCAGGGCGACGGCGTTTTTTTCGCCGTGTTCGGTGATCATCATCTCCATGTGCTGCTGCATGACGCTCAAGATCTCCTCGGTTTCCGGCGCGGGCAGCAGGCGTCCTTGCGAGAGGTATTCTTCGATCTGGCGGAAGATCCACGGGTTGCCGAGGCCGCCGCGGGCCACCAGAATCCCGTCGCAGCCGGTTTCATCGAACATCTTTTTGGCGTGAACGGCCGACCAGATATCGCCGCTGGCGATGACGGGGATTTTCACGCTCTTTTTGACGCCGGCGATGGAGGCGTAATCCACGGTTCCTTTGTAGAATTGCTGGCGGTCCCGGCCATGGATAAAGACGGCAGAGACTCCTGCATCTTCGGCAGCGCGCGCGGCGTCGGCCGCATTGCGGCTTCCGGCATCCCAGCCGCTGCGGATCTTGACCGTGACGGGTTTCTTTGATGCCTTGACCATGGCCGTAAGGATGGTTTTGAGTTTCGGGATGTCCTTGAGGAGGGCGGCACCTTCCTGGCGCCGGCACACCTTGCGGACAGGGCAGGCCGCGTTGAAATCCAGAAGGTCGAAATCGTAGGGGGCAATCACCTCCATGGCCTGCAGGAGGTAGGGGGTCTCTGCACCTAACAGCTGGATGCCGATGGGTCTGTCCATCGGGTCCGTCTCGAGCATCTTTTTTGTCTTTTTGCTTTTGTAAGAGATGGCGCGGGCATTGATCATTTCAATGAAAGTAAAGGAGGCCCCGAACTGCCTGCAGAGCAGGCGGAAAGACGAATCACTGATGCCGGCCAGGGGCGCCAGAAGGACGTTGGAGCGTAACCGAAGGTTTCCGATCTTGAGCATGGGGGTATTGTAGCAGGCGGCAAGGGATAGTCAAGGGTGCGCTGATGCCTCCGATTCTGTCGGCTTCATGCGTTGACAAAGCCGGGGGGCTATGATAAATTATACCTTCATACATGCCCCGCGTTGTTCTCGGCCAGCAGGAGACGCAAGACAAGAAATATCCCGGCGGCACCACATACGGTCCGGCAGACAGTCAATAATAAGGAAAGGATTCACAGGTTAGACGGCTATGATGAAGAAGGCATGCGCAACGCTCGTTCTCTTTTTTCTTTTTTCCCAAACTTCTTTTGGCTATTGGATTTGGACGCCTGAATCAAAAAAATGGACCAATCCAAAATACGCTCCGAAGGAGAGCCCGCAGGAACAGCTGAAGTTCGCCCTCGGCTATTTTGAGATTAAGGATTACGAGACGGCTTATAACGAGTTCAAGAAACTTGTGAAGTATTACCCCGATGCCTTGGAAGCCCCCGAGGCGCAGTTTTATATGGGGCGGTGCCTGGAAGAGACAGGGAAGTTTTATGAGGCCTTTCAGGCCTACCAGAAGGTCATTGACAAATATCCTTTTACGGAGAGGACTGACGATGTCCTCCAGCAGGAATACATTGTCGCCCAGAGGCTCCTGGACTACCGTAAGAACGTCGCAGGGATCAATTTCACCGGAGAAAATGCGGCCTTGGAGATATTCCAAAAGGTCATTGAGAACGCCCCTTACGGCAAATACGCCGCCGCCAGCCAGTATAAGATCGGCCTGACGCTGAAGGCCAAGGGCGAATTCACCGAGGCGACGGAAGGTTTTCAAAAGGTGCTCGACAATTATCCCAACAGCGAGTGGGCGGAGCCCGCTAAATTCCAGATTGCCATCTGCGCAGCCCGTTCGTCCCTGGATGCCTCCTATGACCAGACCATGACCCAGGAGGCCGTCGAAAAGTTCAAAACTTTTCTGGCGACGCATCCCGATGCCGAGCTTTCCGATCAGGCGGAGCAGCGTATCGACGAACTCAGGGACAAGGAGGCCCAGTCCAATTACGAGGTCGGCCAGTTCTATGAGAAGCAGAAAGCCCCGGACAGCGCCCGGATCTATTATCAGTACGTTATCGATACCTATCCGCGTTCCGTTTGGGCCAAGAAATCCGTGGAACGGATGCAGGCTTTGGAGGAGAAGAAAAAATGAGACGCACGTCTTTATGGGTGTGTATGGCGGTCCTGGCCCTGTCTGTTTGCGGATGCGGCTACACGACCCGCGGCTATATCACGAAATCGGGCTACAAGACGATTTATGTCGAGCCGTTCGACAACAAGATCAATACGACATCCGAATATGCCGAGGGCGCGCGTTTCCGTACCTATTTCCCTTTGATGGAGAACAAGATCACCAATGCCGTCGTTGACCGGTTTAATTTTGAAGGATCTCTCAGGACAGCCCAAAGGGAGGAGGCAGACCTTGTGCTTTCCGGCTCCCTCACGAATTATCGCCGGGAGACCCTGCGCACGGCCTCGGGCAGCGACAATCCCGAAGAATACCGCGTGACGCTTTTCGTCAATATGAAGCTTGTCGAGAACAGGACCGGCAAGGTGCTCTGGGAGAAAAACGATTTCGCCGGAGACGCGACGTATTTCGTTGGCGGCGCCATGGCGTCTTCGGAGGCCCAGGCGGTCGATGAGGCCTCGATCGACCTTGCCCGTAGGATCGTGGAGGCCACCGTTGAGGCATGGTAGTGCCGTCCGCCTATCTATTTGTAGGCTCCGATGAGCTGCGCAAGCATGAGAAACTTGAGCTCATCGCCAAGGAATTATTCCCGCCCGAGCTTCGCGAACTGAACGTGACGCTTCTTTACGGCGACGACCGCCGGCTTTCTCCGCAAGACTTCAAAGAATACCTGTCACTTTTGCCGACCGACGGCGCCCATGCGCGCCTCCTGGTCTTGCGCATGGCGCATAAGCTGGGGAAGCCGTTGCGCCAGGCCCTTGTCAGGAATATTGCCGTCAAGCCTCAGAAGACCGTTGTTGTCGTGGATATCCCCGAGACGCGGGGTGATGTTTCTTCGGAGATGCAGGATTTCATCAGGGCGCTGGAAGGCGCAGGCGCGCGCCTCGTGCGTTTCAGGGAAGATGAGCCGCTTAATGTTTTTGATCTGGGCCGCAGCATCGTGGAACGGCAGGCCGCCCGCGCCCTGCAGACCTTAGAGGAATTGTTGCGTCATCGTGAGCGTCCGGAGAAGATTCTGGGAGGGCTTTCCTGGCAATGGGAAAAGTTTTTTTCGCAAAAAAGGATCGGCCCTAAGGGGTATGCCCGCGGGGTCAAGCTTATGCTCGATGCGGACCGGAAGCTCAAATCTTCCGTATCCGCATACGCCCGCGATCATGCGATCCTGGAGATTTTGGTGGTTAAGCTTTCTTGTTTAGAG
>CAZAYJ010000098.1:0-5343 GCA_964489335.1 uncultured Planctomycetia bacterium | reverse complement strand
TCGTCTGTCTTCAAGGCGTCGTCCAAAGTGATGCCTAATTCAGGAGGAACGAGCTTGGCGATCCGGTCGACATCGGCATAGGGAACGCCCATCACGCGGCCGACGTCACGGATGACGGCGCGCGCCAGCATCGTCCCAAAGGTAATGATCTGGGCGACATTTTCCTTGCCGTATTTCTGGTTGACGTAATCAATGACTTCCTGGCGTCGTTCGAAACAAAAATCGATGTCAATATCCGGCAGACCCACGCGCTCGGGGTTCAAAAATCTCTCAAAAAGCAGTTTGTACTTCAAGGGGTCGAGCTCTGTGATGCCCAATAAATAGCTGACGAGGCTCCCTGCAGCCGAACCACGGCCCGGGCCGACGGGGATGCCTTTGCTTTTGGCATAATGGATAAAATCCCATACGATCAGAAAGTAGCTGATAAAACCCATCTGCTTGATCGTAGCCAGCTCATGCTCCAGTCTTTGGCGGATGACAGGCGAAACCTCTGTACCATAACGCTTTTTAAGCCCCTCGTCGCAAAGCTTCCTTAAATACGCCTCGCCTGTCATTCCCGGCGGCGGCGTATATTGCGGCAGATGGGGCTTCCCGAATTCCAGGACCAGATTGCACCGGTTGGCGACCTCGATTGTATTGCGGACCGCTTCGGGACAGTAGGCGAACAGGTCTTTCATCTCCTGCGGGCTCTTGAAATAGAATTCTTGAGTCTGAAAGCGCATGCGGTTGGGGTCATCCAATGTCGTCTGGGTCTGGATGCACAACAACGCCTCGTGGGACGCCGCACTCTTCTTACTCAGGTAATGGACATCGTTGGTGGCAATGACAGGCAGGTTTAATTCGCGGGCAATCTTGAGAAGCCCTTCGTTAACAACGGTCTGCTCGGGAATAAAATTCTCCTGGAGTTCCAGGTAAAAATTGTCTTTGCCGAACATACAGGAGAACTCATCAGCCACTTTGATGGCGTCATTCAGGCGATCGGCGGCAATCAGACATGCGAGTTCGCCTTTCAGACAGGCGCTGGAACCGATCAGCCCGCGGCAATACTGCGCCAAAATCTCCTTGTCGATGCGCGGCCGGTAATAATATCCTTCGATATATCCGAGAGAAACCAGTTTGGAAAGATTCCTGTAGCCCTCTTCATCCTTGGCCAGAAGGATGAAATGGTTCGACCCCTCGCTCAAAGATTCGCTTCTATCGAAGCGTCCCTTCTGCGCGATATAAACCTCGCAACCGATGATGGGCTTGATGCCCTGCTTTGTGGCCTCGGAATAAAAATCGATGGCGCCAAACATGTTGCCGTGATCTGTCACGGCAATGGCCGGCATTTTAAATTCAACGGCTTTGGCGATTAATTCTTTGATACGGCAGGCGCCGTCAAGGAGGCTAAATTGGGTATGGAGGTGCAGATGGACGAAATCAGAATGGGACATGACACTTCTTCGAAGCCCTATTTACGCACAGGGCTTCACCTGGCCGCATCGGGCGGCCTTGATGACGCAGATCACAATAAAGATTCCACAGATACAGGTATTATACGCCTTTTCCACATCTGCGTAATCTTTTTTTAAAATCCAGAAATCGTTCTATTCCCACTCGATGGTCGAAGGAGGCTTAGAACTGATATCGTAAACGACCCTGTTGATCCCCTTAACCTCATTAATGATCCGGCTGGAGACCTTGCCCAAGAGGACCGGATCCAGTTTGACCCAGTCCGCAGTCATACCGTCGCTGGAAGAAACGCAGCGCAGGGCGATCACGTTTTCATACGTCCTTTCATCCCCCATGACACCGACGGATTTAATGCACAACAAAACACAGAAAGACTGCCAAACCTCATTGTAGAGGCCTGCCTTGCGGATCTCGCTGACAAAGATATCATCGGCGTCCCGCAGTACCTGCAGACGTTCCGGCGTCACTTCGCCGACAATACGGATGGCTAGGCCCGGCCCGGGAAAAGGCTGTCTATGGATAATCTCTTGCGGCAGGCCCAGCTGTTTGGCCAGTTCACGCACTTCATCTTTGAAAAGTTCCCTCAAGGGTTCGATCAACTTCAGGTTCATCTTTTCCGGGAGGCCGCCGACGTTATGATGCGTCTTGATCTTGGCCGAAGGCGATCCCGTCGCAGACACCGATTCGATCACGTCTGGATAGAGCGTTCCCTGTGCCAAGTATTTCACCCGCCGGATCTTCTTGGCCTCTTCCTCAAACACCTTGATGAATTCATCGCCAATAGTCTTACGCTTGACTTCGGGGTCTGTCACACCCTTGAGACGCTTCAGAAAACGGCTCTGGGCATTGACAAAATCCAGGTTCATATGGAAGTTACCGCGGAAAATAGTCTTGATTTCTTCGGGTTCCCGGTTGCGCACCAGGCCGTTATCGACAAAAATGCAACGCAACTGCCTGCCGATTGCCTTGTGGATGAGGACGGCAGCCACCGAAGAATCCACCCCGCCGCTCAAACCGCAGACCACACTGTCTTTGCCGACAAGCTGGCGAATATGGCCGACTGTATCCCTGATAAAAGCGCCCATCTCCCAACTCGGGCGGCAACGGCAAATCCTGTAAAGAAAATTAGAGATGATTTCGGTGCCGCGGGCTGTGTGGACGACCTCAGGGTGGAACTGGACGCCGAAGATCTTGCGATCGCGGCTGACGAAAGCCGCATTCGGCGTGCTCAAGGTATGCGCGATAGGCACAAAACCTTTGGGAAGGGACGAAACGTAATCTCCGTGACTCATCCAACACGTGATATTGCCGGGCAGTCCGCTAAAAAAATCGGAGTGGTCATCGATGAAAAGCTCCTGGCGGCCGAATTCGCGCTCTTTGGTCCGCCTCACCTTTCCGCCGAAGTGCTGCGCAATCAGCTGTTGCCCATAACAAATCCCCAAGATAGGAATCCCAAGCTTAAAAATACCCTTATCACACTTCGGACTCTTTTCGTCATAGACGCTGGCCGGCCCGCCAGAAAGAATCAGGCCTTTAGGGGCCTGTTTCTTGATCTCATCGGCTGTGATCATATGGGAAACGATGATACTATAGACCTTGTTCTCGCGGCCCCGGCGCGCGATCAGCTGCGTGTACTGGGAGCCGAAATCAAGGATCAGGATGGAATTCTTCTGCTGAAGCCCGGATGTCAACATCGACCCCGTCTTGACTTCAGGTTTTTTTGCGGCCTTCCGTAAGGGCTTTTTTATGGATTTCAGCTGCCTCTTGACGGCTTTCGCCTTCCTTCTCTTAAGCGTCTTTTTGGATTTCACTTGCCCATCCCCACTCGTTGCACTACCTGAAAGATTTTGCCTTCTGTCTGGATCGAAGGCGCAATGATGATTTCAGTAAATTGCATGTCCTTGATCGTGGCTGCGCCCAGGCAACCCATCGAAGTGGTCAATGCCCCCATTAGGTTCTGCGAGCCGTCGTCCACCTTGGCAGGCCCGAACAGGATCTCTTCCAGAGATCCTGTTGTTCCCACAAAAACGCGGGTCCCGCGGGGCAAGTTGGCATGCGATGTAGCCATGCCCCAATGATAGCCCCGTCCAGGTGCTTCCACCGCTCTGGCAAAAGCCGACCCCACCATGACGGCGTCCGCGCCAGCCGCAAACGCCTTGCAGATCTCTCCGCCGATACGCATGCCACCGTCCGTGATAATAGGAACGTATTTGCCCGTCCGCTTGAAATAATAATCCCTAGCCCCGGCTGCATCAATCGTCGCCGTTACCTGGGGCACGCCGATACCGAGAACGCCGCGAGTCGTACACGCGGCCCCCGGTCCGACGCCGATCAACAAAGCCGCTGCACCCGTATCCATGAGCTCCAACGTCACTTCATAAGTAACGGAGTTTCCGAGGATAACGGGGATCTTGCGTTTCGAGCAGAATTTTTTGAGGTCCAACGCCTTGTATTCTTTGGCGATATGGCGGGTCGTTGTAACCGTCGACTGCACAACAAAGATATCGGCGCCTGCGTCTTCGGCAATGGCCGCGAATTTCTCGGCATTTTGCGGGATACAACTGACGACGGCCGGCGCTTTCTTCTTTTTAATCTCCTCGACACGTGCGGCAATCAGCTTTTCCTTGATCGGCTTAACGTATACTTCCTGGACAAGCCGCGTGGCTTCCTGGGGCGAGGCCTTGGCGATCGCCTCGAGGACTTCATCAGGATTCTCATAACGAGTCTGAATACCATCCAGGTTGAGAACCGCAATACCGCCCAAACGCCCCATCTCAACCGCAAATTTTACGTCTACCACCCCATCCATGGCCGCCGCCAAAATGGGGCATTTATATCTTTTACCCGCCAACTCCCAGGAAGGATCCACTTCCGCAGGATTAATGGTCGTCATACCGGGCACTAGCGCAACCTCATCAAAACCGTAACACTTTCTGGCTCTTCGGTTTATTCCAATCCACTCCCCCATAACTCCTCCGTTACATGATGTAGGTAAAATCCGCCAAAGACAGGACAAATCACCGCAACTTAGGCGAGACCGTTGAAAAAATATGGGATAGTTTACACAAGAATCGGAGCTTTGTCAAGCCGATCCTTGTTCAATCCTTCCCCTTCCCGCCTGCAAACAAAATAGCCGATAAGGTCGCTTCCAAAACGCTGAAATCGAACGGTTTGATGAGATAATCGCAGGCGCCCATGGCCGTCGCCTGCTCAAGGATCTCCTGCGCCTGCAAGGCAGTGATCATGACGACCTTGGCCGCGGGGCTAAGGTCCTTGACGCGTTTAAGCGTCAAAAGCCCGTCCATGCCCGACATGGTCACGTCCAGAAGCACAAGGTCAAAGGGCCGGATCCTGAATTTCTCCAGACATTCTTCTCCGCTTGCTGCCGTCTCCGTTTCAAAACCCTTTCTGCGCAAAAAATGAGCCAGGGTCTCGCGGCCCTCCAGCTCATCATCCACAACAAGGATACGTCCGTTCTTGCTCACCCCTTGGGACACAGGAAGTTTTTCCTGACGCAAGACCGACATAATCGTCTTGACGGCCTGCGGACCTTCCAGACTGCCGGACAGATAAGCGCTGACACCCGCGCCGCGCACAAAGCTGTCGAAGAAAGGGCCGGACGGCAAATTACCGAACATGATGATCTTAACGTCTCTATCAAACTCCCTGATCTTCTTGACAAGCGAAAAACCGCTGTACTCGCCTTTCTGGTCGGAGACCATGATCAAGGTGGGACGTTCATTCTTAAGGAGATCCAGGATGGCAGAACCGGAAGGAACGGTGAGGACCCCGCAACCGATACGCGAAACAAGCTCATAGAGCGCATCCCGCGACTTGACATCCTCATCCACAATAAAAACTTTTTCATCCATGGGTTGAGAAATAACGTAC
>CAZAYJ010000097.1:1848-5489 GCA_964489335.1 uncultured Planctomycetia bacterium | reverse complement strand
ATGTATCTATTGTTGGCCGTTTTATTCGGCGTTGTCTATATGATCGTGACCGTCATCGGCACGAGCATGGGGATGGATAATTTTTATTTCTATGCGGCAATCGCCCTCGTGCTGATGGCAATCCAGTATATGGTGGGGCCGAAGCTGGTCGAGTGGTCCATGCATATCGAGTATGTGGATCGTAGCCGTTATCCGGAGCTACATGAAATGGTTGAAGAGCTGGCGCGCCGGGCAGGCATCCCCAAGCCGAAAATCGGCATCGCACACGTGGGACTGCCGAACGCCTTTGCCTTCGGCCGGTGGATGTCCGACAGCCGCGTCTGTGTAACGGACGGCATTTTGAGATTGTTGAGCAAAGAAGAGTTACGTGCGGTGCTCGGCCATGAGTTGAGCCATGTCAGGAACCGCGACGTTTTGACCATCACTGTCTTGTCTGTGATCCCGATGGTTCTTTATCGCATCGCGTGGTATTTCCTTTTTGGGCACGGCGGTCGGCGACGGGACAATTCAGGAGCCAATACGGCCCTGATCGGCATGGCGGCTCTCTTGTTTTATTTTTTGACGAACCTCCTGGTTCTTTACGCGTCGCGTATCCGGGAGTATTTTGCGGATAAAGGGTCTGTGGCCCTGGGGAATCCCCCTGAAAGGCTTGCCAGCGCCCTCTACAAGCTCGTGTATGGTTCTGCGCGTCTCGATAAGGAGGCGGTGAGGGATGTCGAGGGTTTGAAGGCCTTTTTTCTCAACGATCCTTCCTGCGCCTCCAGGGAAATCAGTGAGCTTCGTCAGATCGATATAGACCATTCGGGCACGATCGATGCGGACGAATTGGATGCTATACGCAGAAAAGCGGTCCGCCTGACAACAGGCGACAAGCTTATGGAACTCATGAGCACTCATCCCAATATGCTCAAGCGGATCAAGGCGTTGTCCGGCTATAGGAACATGTAGGTTTTTGTCATGATTTTTATCAACAGTCTCTCCAAGTCTTACGGTAAGAAGACCCTTTTCGAAGACATCTCGCTTAATATCAACCGCGGCGAGAAGATCGGCATGGTCGGGCCCAACGGCGCCGGCAAAAGTACTTTTTTCCATCTTCTTTTGGCGGATGCGGAGCCCTCTGCGGGGACGATCCAAGTCCAGAAGGGTGTCCGCATGGGTTATTTACCGCAGGAGTCGAGTTTTCATTCGGAGCATACAGTCCTGGATGAGCTGACGCGCGGCGACGAGGGGATCCTGAAGCTGTTGAAGGAGAAGGGAGATTTGGAGCGCGCCAATCAGGCCGCTTCCTATCGTTACGGCGAGATCCTTCATGAGCTCGATGTCCTCGGATATTTTGAATTGGAGCACAAGGCCGAAAAAGTGCTCATGGGCCTGGGGTTTAAAGAGAAAGATTTCAACCGTCCGATCACGCAGATGAGCGGCGGCTGGCAGATGCGCGTGCTTTTGGCAAAGCTACTCGTCTTGCCTTACGATATTCTGCTTTTGGATGAGCCGACCAACTATCTGGATTTGAACGCGGCCCTGTGGTTGAAGAGTTATCTGGCCGGCTACAACGGGACGTTTTTGATGATTTCCCACGACAAGTCGTTTTTAAAGGAAGTGACGAATTATACGCTTATCCTTGAGCATGGCCGGATCGCAAAAGTCACCGGGAGTTATGAGCACTACGAACGATTGCGCGAAGAACAACGCCTGACCATGGCGAGGCGTTTTGAGCAACAGGAGAAGAAGCGTAAGCAACTGGACCAGTTCATTGCGCGTTTCCATGCCCAGCCCAACAAGGCAGCGGCCGTACGCAATAAGCGCAAGGCCATCGAGAGGATGGAGGAGATTGTTCTGCCGCCGGATGTGCGCGAAAGCATCCGCACATTCCATTTTCCCCGTACCCGGCCGAGCGGCCATCGTGTGCTCAAGCTGGAGAAGATCGCCAAATCCTATGGGGATATCCGCGTATATCAGGATCTTGATTTTGAGATTGAGCGCGGGGAAAAGGCTGTCCTGGCTGGGGAGAACGGTGCCGGAAAGTCAACGCTGTTGAAGATCCTGGCTGGCGTCATTCCTTTTGATGCGGGGAACCGCCAGGTTGGCCATAACGTTGATATCGGCTATTTTTCCCAGACGCGGCTCGACACCCTTAATCCCGAGAATACCGTGCTTGAAGAAGCGTATAATGCCGCGCCGGGCACCATGTCCCAGGAGGCCCTTCGCACGATTCTGGGGGCATTCCTTTTTTCAGGCGAAGACGTAGATAAGAAGGTAAGCGTCCTGTCTGGCGGAGAAAAGAGCCGCCTGAATCTGGCGAAATTCCTTATCCATCCCCCGAACTGTCTCTTTTTGGATGAACCGACGACGCATCTGGATGTGGATGCCGTGGATGCGCTCATCCGGGCGCTTGAGCATTATGAGGGGACGCTGGTATTCATCAGCCACGACATCCATTTTGTCAGATCAGTAGCCAATGTCGTTTATGAAGTAAAAGACGGCGGTGTGCGCAAGTTCTTCGGTAATTTTGACTATTATCTGGAAAAACGCGATCGGAGCCTGATGGAGTTTGAGCCGAAGAAACCAAGGCCCGAAGGGGAGAAAACACGCCTGCAGACGGAGCGCGACAGGGTCCGGCAGGAGGAGAAGCAGAAGAAGGAAGAAGAGCGCAGGCGCAAAGCGCATAACACGGCCTTAGGCAGCGAGATACAGAAACTCAAAAAAGAGAGAGAGGGGCTTGAATTAGAGAGTTATGCCAAGGCGCGCGCACTGGCCGATCCCCGGACATATGCCAATCAGACCAAGGCCAGGGATTACGGCCAGCGGCTCAAAGAGATAGAACTGCGGTGCCGTCAGATCGATGCCGAGATTGCGGATATGGAAAAGAAGCTCGTCTGAGAAAATTTTTAGATTATTTATTGTTTGACCTCTTGACATTCCCTTATTGTATGCTATAGTTATGTCGTAAGGCACAGTGTGTGTGTCAAGTTGCAAAGAGGCATTCTCCGTCGGAGAGTGCCTCTTTTTTTGTGGGACTTAACTTACGTCTGTCTGACTGCAGGCAGGGAAGCGGCGGCTGATGTAGGTTAGGTGTCCGAACAAAATCCGCCAACGTTCTGTGGCGGATGGATCAGCGCCAAAAGGAAACATCTGAGCGGTATGGCGGCGAAGACGAAATACCGCAGTAACCTGGGGCCGGTGAAGGCCTAAAAGATAGCGGCAGTTGTTGCCGATAAGTGGATATTGACGTCCAAAGAGACCAAGGAGTCTTTTTGGACGTTTTTGTTTTCTCCGGACTCGTCCGGAGAGAACAAGCCGCCGGCGATTTGTGGCGTCCTCCGCTGAAACTTCGGCGGACGGCCACCGAAGCAGTGGCGGTTGGCTGGATCATTTCGGCACATGGTTGTGCTTATGGCTGAGAATCAATCATAAGATAGCGTACACCAATCAAGGGGATGTTGATATGAGCCGATCCGCGCACGAGTTTTTCAGGTTTGTTCTATGTTGTTTGTTTGCATTATCTTGCGTTGGGAGCGTCTTTGCAGAGGATGGGGAGGGATTATTTGCCAAGCTCGGCATGACGGCTTCAGGCGCCATTGATTTTTACTCGAAGTATATCTGGAGGGGTTTTACGCTTGACCGCGATCCCGTTGTCCAGC
>CAZAYJ010000097.1:0-1838 GCA_964489335.1 uncultured Planctomycetia bacterium | reverse complement strand
TCCTTCAACATGAGCTATAAAGGGTTGACCTTCAGCTTCTGGTCAAACTGGGATGCGGATAACGAGGACGGGGTGAATTCCGATGAAATGGATTTTATCGTGGATTACACCAAGAGTTTTGACAAGTTCAGCGTGTCTGTCGGGCATACTTACTATGATTTTCCAGGGACGAACGGCTACAGCCGGGAATTCTATGTGGGCGTTGGAACAGCGACCATTCCGTTTACGCAGTTGCCTGTTTCCACAAGCTTGAAGTTTTATCGGGATTACGGATCGACAGAAAACGGCGGCGGCGAAGGGAATTATCTCGAACTAGCGTTGGCATATAGTACGGTTGTCATGAAGGACCCGGGGATTTCCCTCGATCTGGGTGTGACTACAGGGTATAACCACCATCTTTTTATTAATGGAGACGGCGGCCAGGCGACCATGAGCGCAGGGTTGGCGGTCCCGCTGACGAAATCACTGTCATTCAAGCCGAAGGTGAGCTATACGATCCCCTTTGCCGATCTCTCGGCCTCTGATGATGGAGCTCAAAAGTCGCGTTTCTGGGGAGGGTTTAGTCTGGCGTATACGTTTTAACAGAATTGTGTCTTGATGAAGGACCTTGAGGACATTCGGGAGATGAAAGGTGGCTTTTATGAAAATATTATGGAAAAGAGTCCGAAGCGGTTTGGGGCTTGTGGCGGCCATATTGGGGTTTGCGTCTGTTGTCTGGGCGGCGGATCCGAGCGGGGCTGAGACGCTCGCCGCGACACCGACGGCCCCCGTTGATTACGTCTGGGTGCTGGTGTGTGGTTTTCTCGTTTTCTTTATGCAGGCGGGATTTGCGATGGTGGAGGCCGGTTTCTGCCGTGTCAAGAATGCGACGAACCTCATGGCTAAAAACACCATTGATTTTGTCGTCGCGTCATTGTGTTTCATGGCTGTCGGTTTTGCATTCATGATGGGTCAGGATTATCACGGTCTCATCGGTACGACGGGATGGTTTTTGCACGGTGATAATTATGATGTCGGCCGCTATCTCGTCTTTTTCTGGCAGTTGGTATTTGCCGGAACAGCCGCGACGATTGTTTCCGGAGCAGTCGCGGAACGTCTGAAGTTTAGTGCGTATTTTCTCTACAGTCTGATTGTCAGCGTTCTGATTTATCCCATCTACGGCCATTGGGTGTGGGGCGGCGGCTGGCTGTCGAAGTTGCCTTTTGGCGTAGGTCATGTTGATTTTGCAGGGTCAGGTGTCGTGCATACGGTCGGCGGTTTTGTCGGTTTGGCCGGCGCCATGATTCTGGGGCCCAGGTTTGGCAAGTTCGGTAAAGACGGCAAGCCAAAGGCGATCCCGGGTCACAGCATTACCCTGGCCGCCCTCGGGACGTTCATCCTTTGGTTTGGATGGTTTGGTTTTAATCCCGGTTCTACGTTCTCGGCGCATCAGTTACGCATCGCTGTCATCGCCGTCAACACCAACCTTGCCGCAGCAGCCGGCGCTGCGACAGCACTTCTTTTGGTGTTTGCCCGCACGAAGAAATGGGATGTGGGTATGATGCTCAACGGCTGTCTGGCTGGCTTGGTCGCTATCACGGCTCCATGCGCGTGGGTGGAGGCATGGGCGGCTGTCGTGATTGGCCTGGTAGCTGGCTTTTTGGTTGTGATGGGCGTGTATTTTTGGGAGGCTCGTGGCGTGGATGATCCTGTAGGCGCGGTCAGCGTCCACGGGTTGAACGGTGTCTGGGGTTTGATCAGCGTCGGGTTGTTCGCCGACGGGACATACGGCCTGGGCGTCACGACGGGGCCATTCGTCAGAGGTCTTTTTTACGGCGGTGGTTTCGGCCAATTGATCG
>CAZAYJ010000096.1:0-5504 GCA_964489335.1 uncultured Planctomycetia bacterium | reverse complement strand
ACGGCCCGCCTGGCGTCGTTAGCCGCTTCAGGGGTCCCTCCGCTGGCAGGATTTTGGAGCAAGTTGTTCATTATTGTTGCGCTTTGGCAGTGCGGCCATTACGGAGTGGCGGCCACGGCGGTCATGGCAAGTTTATTGACCCTCGCCTACATGTTGGTATTGCAACGCAACATATTTTTCGGGACCCTGCAGAAAAACCTGGAAGGCGTTGTTGAGGCGGGATTCAGTCTGACATTGCCCGCGGTTATCCTGTCGGCTTTGATTGCAGGCATCGGTTTGTTTTTCCCGTATATCGTGCACACGGTCATTTTCCCCGTGGCGCCTTATTAGAGAAAAGGTAGAATGAACATGTTGGCATTAAACGTTGATATTGTTGTCTTGTTTTTGATGGCGCTCTCTGCTTTGTGGACGGTCATGACCCGCAGTCTCTTGAGGTCTGCCATCGGCTTGGCCTTGACGAGTGCCATGCTGACGATCCTGATGTTCCGTCTCCATGCGCCGCTGGCTGCGGTTTTTGAATTGTCGGTTTGTTCCGGGTTGATCTCCGTTGTTTTTATCGCGACCATCAGCTTGACTCAGCCCATGTCTCAGGAAAAAGTTCTGCAGCACATGAAGGATAGGCTGGAGAGGTTCTGGTATCTGCCGATCCTTCTGGTGTTGACAGGGATTATCCTGAGTTTTCTGAATTTTAAATTTAACCTGATTTTGCCTGCGCCGGAGATCGAAAAGGACCCGCGCATTGTCCTCTGGAACCAGAGGCCCCTGGACCTGCTGGGGCAGATCATTATGTTGTTGACGGGTGCCTTTGGCATCGTCATCCTTTTCCGGGAGGCCAAGAAGAAATGAGTCCACAGGCATTGACGTTATTCTGGCCGTTTTTTTTGTTCATTGTGATTCTTTTTGTCATCGGGTTTTACTGTCTCTTGGTAACTTTTAACATGATCCGCGCTTTGATCGGCCTGGAATTGTTGATCAAGGCGGTCACGTTGTTGCTTGTGCTGGTGGGGTATGTCACGCAACATGAGGCGTTGATCCAGAGCTTGGTCATTACACTTATCGTTATGGAAGTTGTTATCATTGCCGTTGCCGCGGGGATCGTCCTGGGGCTTCATCATCACAACAAAAATCTTGATGTCCGGCAACTGAGAAATCTCAAGGGTTGATCATGAATACATGGTTATTGACACCGCCGGTTGTGTTTGCCATTGTTTTTCTTTTTATGCTGCTTTTCTCATTCGGCCTTTCTGCGCTGTCCTACAAGAGAAAGGGGGAGAGAGAAGATGGAACAGGCAAGGCTTACGCCTGTGGAGAGGATGTAGAGGACCACATGGCGCAGCCGGATTACAGCCAGTTTTTTCCTTTCGCTTTCTTTTTTACGGTCGCGCACGTGGCGACCATGATGATCACGGCTATTCCTTTGGAATCTGTCAATACCCTGATCATGGCGGAATTATACATCGTGGCCGTGGTGGCAGGTTTATTCATTCTGTTCAGGAGATAAGATGAGATTTATCCGCAAAATCATGAACTGGGCGCGTATCAAGTCGCCGTGGATCCTGCATTTTAATTCGGGTGCGTGCAATGCCTGCGACATCGAGATCGTCGCGGCGCTGACACCCCTTTATGACGTGGAGCGCTTTGGTGTTCAGCTCAAGGGGACGCCGCGGCATGCGGATGTTTTGGTTTGCTCCGGCCCTGTCACAAAACAGATCCAGGACAGGCTTAAGCGTATCTATGATCAGATGCCTGAACCGAAATTCGTGGTTGCGGTCGGTGCCTGTGCCTGCGGCGGCGGCGTTTTTAAAGGTTGTTATAATGTGCGCGGAGGCATCGACGAGGTCATCCCCGTCTCCGCCTATATCCCGGGATGTCCTGCGGGGCCCAAGGCGATCATCGACGGGGTGGTCAAATTATTATCCAGTCTGGAAGGCGCGGAGAAACCCTCTGCGTCGCAAGAGAGCATTCAGGACAGGGTCATCGATGCCGCCGCGGCCGAGCCAAACACGCAAGCAAATTCAGGAGATGCTTTATGAGTCACGAAGAGGATATCCGTCAAGAGACGATCGGACAGTTTGATTTCCTGAGAGATACTTTCAGGGTCGTCAGGCCACGACGCCTTTCTGTTGAGGTTCCACGCGAGAAATTTTCAGAGGTTTTTAACTTTCTCGTCCACCGAGAGAATTTCAATATCCTTTGCACGATCACGGGCACGGATGAAGGAGACGATCTCGGATTTATCTATCACTTGGCACGGGAGGGGGGCGTTACGCTGAACCTCAGGACGCGTGCGCCGAAATCGGATCCGGTGATCCGGACGATCACGGATGTATTTCCCGGGGCCGAGATTTACGAACGCGAGATTGTTGATTTGTTCGGCGCCAAGGTGCAAGGACTGCGTAAGGGAAACCGTTATCCCCTGACCGATGACTGGCCTACGGATGAGCATCCTTTGCGCAAGGACTGGAAGCCATCAGCAGGTTCAGGTACGGAGGACCTTCATGCATAACTCCCACGAACATGAACAAGAATTCAAGATTCCTCTCGGGCCCCAGCACCCTGCGCTCAAGGAACCGGAGAGCTTTAGTATAGCCCTCAAAGGTGAAAAGATTCTCGGCGTTGACATCCGCCTGGGGTACAACCACCGCGGCATTGAAAAAGCATGCGAAGAGAGAACATTCCTTCAGGATGTCTATTTACTGGAACGCATCTGCGGCATCTGTTCTCATTCCCATTCCTGCGCCTATGTCCAGGCAGTCGAGGAAATCGCCGGCCTGGCCGTGCCTGCGCGTGCTCTTTACATCCGCACCCTCATCGGTGAGCTGGAACGTGTGCATAGTCATTTTTTATGGCTGGGTGTGGCAGGCCACGAGATTGGTTTTGATACCTTGCTTATGTATACGTGGCGCGACCGCGAGATCGTAATGGACCTTTTAGCCCAGTTGACGGGTAACCGCGTCAATTACGGCATCAATACGATCGGAGGCGTGCGGCGCGATATCACAGCCGAACAGGGGAGAGACATCCTGGCGGCCATAGCGACCCTGGAAGAACGGACAAAATATTATATCCAGATCGCCACAGAGGAAACGACGATCATCAAGCGGTTGTCCGGCGTCGGGACCATTTCCAAAGAGGATGCGATCCGTCTGGGCGCCGTAGGCCCAACGGCGCGGGCCTCCGGCGTGAACCGCGATATCCGTCGCGACGACCCTTACGCGGCCTATGCCGATTTGGATTTCAACGTCATTACGGACGACCATTGCGATGTCTACGGCCGCACGGTTGTGCGCTTAAAGGAATTAATGGAGTCTTTCAAGATCATCCGGCAGATCGTCGCCAAAATTCCCGATGGGCCGATCGCCGCCAAGGCGCCGCGCAAGATTCCCGCAGGCGAAGCCTTCAGTCGTTATGAGGCACCGAGAGGTGAAGACGTCCATTATGTCAAATCAAACGGCGGAGAAAAACCGGAGCGGGTAAAAGTGCGGGCGCCGACCCTGGCGAATGTTCAGACCGTCAAGCACATGCTTAAAGACAGGTTTCTTGCCGATATGCCAATCGTTATCGCCGCCATCGATCCCTGTTTTTCTTGTACCGACAGGATGGTGGGTGTCCGGCACCTTGACGGTGAAAAAAAAGAGATACTGGGTTGGGAGAGTTTAAGATCGTTTAGTTTGGGGTGGCATCGCGCCAGAGGATTTGATGTCACCATTGCCGAGAAGAAACTTCACAATTTGATGGAGCATTGATGTCCGCGTTGTTTTTTATAGTGATATTCCCTGGTTTTCTTTTTCTGGCGCTGTTCGGTCTGCTTGCGGAATTCATCGACCGCAAGCTTTATGCCCGCATGCAAAACAGACAGGGACCACCCTGGTTCCAGCCGTTGGCGGATTTCATCAAGCTTCTGGGGAAAGAAGATATCGTGCCGGATGAGGCCAATGTGCGCATGTTCCGGCTGATGCCTTTGTTTGCCCTGACAGCCGTCGTCTCCTCTATCATTTATATTCCTTTATGGAAGTCGGGGGCTTTGTATTCGTTTTCTGGCGATCTGGTTGTTGTTCTTTATTTATTGACATTGCCCACATTGACGTTTTTCATCGGCGGGTGGTATTCAACGTCGCTCTATGCACGTATCGGCTCGGTGAGGTCTCTGACGCAGATGTTTGCCTACGAGGTGCCTTTGTTCATGGGGCTTTTTGCCCCAGCGCTTTTGGCCGATAGCTGGACGCTCAGCGATATCTCACAATTCTATATCGACCACCCCGCGTATTGTGTGTTCAACCTTATCGGGTTCGTCGTTTCTCTTGTTGCGCTTCTGGGAAAGCTGGAGAAGGCGCCTTTCGACATCCCTGAGGCTGAGACAGAGATTGTTGCCGGCACGTTCACGGAATATTCCGGCCGGCTTTATGCGCTCTTTCGTTTGAGCATCGACATCGAGATGGTCGTTGGGGCTTCGCTTCTGGCGGCGGTCTTTCTGCCGTTCGGCCTCAAGGAAGAAGCCATCATCGGTTTTTTCATCTATCTTCTTAAGGTGATTCTGGTCATATTTCTTTTGACATTGGCGCGTACAATCTTTGCGCGGCTGCGTATTGACCAAATGGTAAAATTCTGCTGGAAATATCTCGTGCCCTTGGCGTTGGTGCAGCTTCTGATTATTTTACTCGTGAAAGGAGTGATGTTGTAGATGAAACCAGGCAGAATGTTGAAACTTGTGCTGCAGTCGATGCTCAAAAAACCGGCCACCCTGAACTATCCCGCAGATAAATCCGGGATGCCCAAAGGGTTTCGCGGAAAGATTACTTTTGATCCCTCAAGATGCATTGGTTGCAGGATGTGTATGCGCGATTGTCCGGCCAATGCCATTACGATCAACAAGGTTGGCGAGAGACGCTTTGAGGCCGTCTTTGACTTGGGCCGTTGTATCTATTGCGGTCAGTGTGTGGACTCTTGTTTGAAAAAGGCGCTTGTAGCCAGTGCCGAGTTCGAGTTGGCGCAGGTGGACAAAAAGAAACTCAAGGTTATTTTTCATGCAGAATCTCAAGACCCGACTCAAAAAAAAACTTGAAGGTGTTGATCGTCTCGGTGTCCTCGGCATAGGTTCGGAGTTGAGGGGGGATGACGCTGCCGGCCTGTGGATTGCCAGGGATCTGGCCCGTCAACCGAAGGCCGCAGGTCCGGTCCAGGTACGCAGCTTTTTGGGGCATACAGCTCCTGAAAGCCTGACCGGCGAAATCAAAAAATTCAAGCCGACGCATCTTTTGATTGCAGACGCAGCGTCTATGGGCATGGACCCGGGAAATGTTTGTCTCTTTGACGTTACGGATGAGAGAGAGGGGGTGTCGTTCTCCACTCACCGTATGCCTTTGAAAATTCTTGCCAGTTATCTGCTCTGGTCTTTTCCGTGCACCGTTGTGGTTTTGGGTATCCAGCCTCAAAATACGGACTTCGGCCAAAAACCTTCCAAAGCCGTTCAGGCGTCCGTGCGGTCGGTCTGCCAGATCATCAGG
>CAZAYJ010000095.1:0-5553 GCA_964489335.1 uncultured Planctomycetia bacterium | reverse complement strand
ACCTAAGGCCGCAAACCTCGCCTATTATACCTTTATAGAAACCGAGATATTGGGCCGACCGGGGAATGTCAGCCGCACGGGATACACCGGAGAACTAGGCTACGAGGTTTATCTCCCCTCACAAGAAATCCCGGCGCTCTGGAAAAAGCTTCTGGACGACCCGCGCGTCAAGCCTGCGGGCCTCGGTGCCCGCGACGTCCTGCGCCTGGAGATGGGCTACAGTCTCTACGGCCAGGATATTAACGAGGAAACAACCCCTCTGGAGGCGGGCCTCGAAAAATTCGTTGACTTCAAAAAGGATTTCATCGGCAAAGGCGCGCTGGAATCAAAAATGAAACCGGGCCTGAGACGCCAACGCGTCTATCTGCGCACACTCTCCCGCCGTTCTCCGCGGCACGAACACTATATCTTCATCGAAGACCAAAAGAAGGGCCTTGTGACCAGCGGCACCTTCTCGCCGCACTTGAACTGCGGTATCGGCATGGGATTCCTCGACAATATCCCTGCGGCGCGCGGACTGGATATTTGCGTCGGTGACGACAAAATAAAGATTGAGGCCGTAATCACGGACAAACCGTTCGTGAAGCACACATCTCTTAAACAATAGGGCGCCGGGAGGTCTCGCTTTCAGCGGACACAGCCGCAAGATCGCTGTTGCGGCGCATAAGCCGAACACGCATGGCGACGCCCGCCGAGAGGGTGAAAGTTAGGTTAAACGAGACGGAATGAGCGACCCGGTGGCACTCACCTGTCCGGTTTTCAACCGAGACAGGCAGGTGCCGCAACCAAATTCTTGGTGACGATAAAAAGGAGTTTATCATGAACATCCCGAATGGACTTTATTTTACGAAGGAACACGAGTGGATCAAGATCGAGGGAGCGACGGCCACTGCCGGCATCACGGATTATGCCCAACATGCCTTGGGCGACGTCACGTTTGTCGAGTTGCCCAAAAAAGGCCAGAGCGTCAAACAATTCCAGTTGATGGCGACCATTGAATCCGTCAAGGCGGCCTCAGACATCTACGCGCCTGTCTCGGGGACGATCACCGAAGCGAACGACGCGCTCAACGCCAATCCCGGTCTCGTCAACCAGGAATGTTACGCCAAAGGCTGGATCGCCAAGATAAAGCTTGCGGACCCCGGAGAGACCAAAAACCTGATGGATTCTGCCGCCTACAAGACCTACGTCGAAGGACTATAATGCCTGATTATATTGCCAATACAGAACATGACACCCGCCAGATGCTCGACGCCATCGGCGTACCCGACATCGAAGCCCTTTTTGACGTCATCAAGAAAGAACAGCGACCGCGTTCATTTAATCTTCCTGAGGGACTTTCCGAATTCGAGGTCGTATCCCGGATAAAGAGTCTCGCGGACAAAAACGCCAAAGACCTTCTCTGCTTTATCGGCGCTGGCTTCTACGACCATGAGATCCCTGCCGTCGTCGACCATCTTAGTTCCCGGAGCGAATTCTATACGGCCTACACCCCCTATCAGCCCGAATGTTCTCAAGGGACCCTGCAGGTAATCTACGAATACCAAAGCGCAATCTGTCGTCTCACCGGCATGGAGATTGCCAACGCCTCTCTCTATGACGGAGGCACAGCCCTGTATGAGGCCATGATGATGGCGCGGCGGGTGACGGGGCGCAACCGTGTCCTCGTCGACAACGCGGTCTCGCCCATCTACCGCACCATGCTCACCAGCTACACCAAAAACCTCGAGATCGAATTCGTCGAGATCCCCGTCGCCCACGGCCAGACAGACCGC
This sequence comes from uncultured Planctomycetia bacterium, assembly GCA_964489335.1. Lineage (GTDB taxonomy): Bacteria > Omnitrophota > Gorgyraeia > Velamenicoccales > Velamenicoccaceae > Velamenicoccus. The sequence continues at coordinate 3,778 of CAZAYJ010000095.1, read as the reverse complement.
TCTAAGATCAAAGAACACTTGAACGACAAGGTCGCCTGCGTCATCCTGCAAAACCCGAACTTCTTCGGCGCCATCGACGACCATGAAGACATCGTTGCCGATGCCCATGCCTGCGGCGCACTGGCCATCGCCTCCGTCTATCCCATCAGTCTGGGGATACTCAAGACGCCGGCGGAATGCGGTTTCGACATCGCGACCGGCGAAGGCCAAAGTCTTGGACTTCCTTTGGCGTTCGGCGGACCATATCTGGGCTTCATGGCAACTAAAAAAGAGCTGGCACGCAAGATGCCGGGCCGCATCGTCGGCCGGACCATCGATGCAAACGGAAAAACGGGCTTTGTCCTGACGCTCCAGGCCAGAGAACAGCATATCCGCCGGGAAAAGGCAACATCCAACATCTGTTCCAACGAAGCGCTTTGCGCCCTGCGCGCCTGCATTTATCTTTCCTGCCTCGGCAAAGAGGGGCTGGTCGAGCTAGCGACTATCAATTACCGAAATGCCGAGCACCTCAAAAATCTGCTCTCAAAAATTAAGGGCGTCGACGTCAAACGCAGTTCGCCGACGTTCAATGAATTTACGGTGGTCCTGCCCAAAAACCCGCAGGTCGTCATCGCCGGCATGCTGAAAAAAGGCATTGCCGCAGGATTCCCCCTGGGCCGCTATTACAAAGGTATGGAAAACTATATGACCGTTGCCGTCACCGAGAAGTATAGGCAAAAAGATATCGCGCATTACGCCAAAACACTGGAGTCGGTCCTATGGAAATGATCTTCGACAAAAGCCGCCCCGGAAGACGTTGTACCCGTTTCTCTTGTGCCGATGTACCGCAAGCCAAGGCGCTGGATGCAAAATTCCTGCGCCGGGCCGCCTGCGAACTGCCAGAACTCTCGGAACTCGACATCGTACGCCACTTCACAAACCTCTCGAGATTGAATTTCTCGGTCGATACCAATTTTTATCCCCTCGGCTCATGCACCATGAAATACAACCCGAAGTTCACCGAAGACTTAAGCCGCCTGGAAGGATTCTGCAAGCTCCACCCCATTCTGCCGCAGCTTAAAGGAGGCGCCGACCGCGTCCAGGGTGCGCTTGAAGTCCTGTACGAAATGGCGCGCCTGCTTTGCGAAATCACGGGCATGGACAGCTTCACGATGCAACCGGCAGCCGGCGCCCACGGGGAATTGACGGGCGTCATGCTCATCGCCGCCTACCACCGGGCAAAAAAGAGAAAACGCAGATATGTCATTGTCCCGGACTCCGCGCACGGCACCAATCCGGCCAGCGCGGCAATCGCGGGTTACGAAATCATCAACACCCCTTCCAATACAGACGGCACGATGGACCTGGCGGCCCTCAAAGAAAAACTCAACGAGGACGTGGCGGCGGTCATGATGACCTGCCCCAATACCCTGGGGCTTTTCGAGAACCAGATCGATGCAATCGCACGCCTCGCCCATAAGGTCGACGCCCTCATGTATTACGACGGCGCCAATCTTAATGCGATCTTGGGGCACTGCCGACCGGGCGACCTTGGCTTTGACGTCATCCACCTCAATCTCCATAAGACATTTGCGACCCCGCATGGCGGCGGCGGACCGGGGGCCGGGCCGGTAGGCGTCAAAAGCGGACTGGCGGAATTCCTTCCTGTCTCTCGGGTAAAAAGAAACAAGGATGGCGCCTTTGCCCTGGATTATGCCCATTCGGACTCTATCGGCTATCTGGCCCATTTTTACGGCAACTTCCTGGTGATCCTGAAGGCCTATGCATATATCCTTTATCTGGGCCGCGAAGGGCTCATCCGTACGGCCCAGCATGCGGTTCTCAACGCCAACTATGTCCTGGCCCGGCTCAAAAATCACTATGACGCATTGACTGCGCGCTGCATGCATGAGTGCGTCCTGTCCGCCGCCCCGCAGACCGCACACGGCGTCCACGCGCTCGACATCGCCAAATACCTTATCGACTGCGGTATCCATCCACCGACGATCTACTTCCCTCTCATCGTCAAAGAGGCCCTCATGATCGAGCCGACAGAGACGGAATCTAAGGAAACCCTGGACTATTTCATCGACTGCATGGTCCGTGCGGCCCGTCTGGCACGGGAAAATCCTTCGGCGCTTAACAACGCACCCCTCACCACGCCTGTCGCAAGGCTCGATGAAACCCAGCCCGCGCGCGAGATGACTTGCGCGTCCCTTTGAACAACGGTCTGCTGCCCGCCGCAAGAACCAGACGACTCGAACCATGAAAACCTTTCGCCTGATCTCATCCGGATATGCCGACGCCTCCACGAATATGGCGACGGATGAAGCGCTCTTTCTTTCCTACAGGAAAAATGGCGGCCTGCCGATCCTGCGCCTCTACGGCTGGATACCTTCTGCATTTTCCTTCGGCATCTCTCAAGACCCGGCAACGCTTTTCAATGTCGAGGCGCTTGAAACCGGCGCCACATCCATCGTGCGCAGACCCACAGGAGGAGGGGCTCTCTTCCACGGCGACGAATTGACATACTGCCTCGTGGCCTCGACTGAAGACCTGGGATTAGAGACGCGCAATGTCAAAGCGTCCTACGAGAAAATAACTTCCTTTCTGATACAGACCTACCGCACTTTGGGGTTGGAAGCTGCTTTTGCCGGAGACAACGGCGCACAGGAGGCGCGCCACAAGATCGCTGCGCTATGCTCAAGCCGCCGCGAAGAATACGACATTGTCATCGGCAAGAAAAAACTCGGCGGCAACGCGCAAAAACGCTCAAAAAACATTATTTTACAGCATGGCTCCATCCCTTTAATGTTTGACCGCCGCCGCGCCGAGGCCTGCCTGCGGCACCCTTTGCCGGATGTCGCAGACTTAAGCAGCCTCTTGAAACGACGCATCACGGCCCGCGAGGTCTCCGAAGCCGTCACGTCGGCTTTCGCGTCCAGCTTTTCTGCCGGCCTTCTGGATGCAGGATTGGACGACAACGAACAACGGCTGGCCCTCTTTTTAAAAAACAACAAGTATGCAACAGATGGATGGAATTTTAACAGAATAGATCCGATAACGGGAAATATCCATGCCTATCGAACGCAGACCGCCATGGCTTAAAAAAAAGATCGAACTCTCGGGCGGCAAAGAAACAGCCGAGCTGCTGGCCCGTCTGCATCTCAATACCGTCTGCCGCGAAGCGCGCTGCCCGAACATCTCCGAATGCTACAAGAACCGTCACGCGACCTTCCTCATCATGGGAAAAATATGCACGCGTTCCTGCGCCTTCTGCCATGTCGCCCGGGGCGCCGCCCCCGAACCCCTTGATCCGTCTGAACCGGGCCGCGTGGCCCAGGCAGCCCGACAGATGGCGCTGCGCCACGTCGTTGTCACCAGCGTCACGCGCGACGACCTCCCCGACGGCGGCGCCGGACACTTCGCCAGGACGATCGAGCTTTTGCAACACATCTCGCTACGGCCGGCGATCGAAGTCCTGGTGCCGGATTTCCAGGGCAACACGGATGCCGTCGCCACTGTGGCCGCAAGCGCCCCCGACATCTTCAGCCACAATCTTGAGACCGTCCGCCGTCTTTACTCTTTAAGGCCGGGGGCCGACTACCGGCGATCCATCGACGTGCTCGCCTGCGCCAAAAACAAAAATGCGCGCCTCAAGACAAAGACAGCCCTTATGCTGGGACTTGGAGAAACACAGGAAGAAATTACAGAGGTTTTTCGCGACTTAAGAGACGTAGATTGCGACTTTTTGGCGCTCGGGCAGTATTTGAGACCGGATAAAAAAAATACCGAGGTC
>CAZAYJ010000094.1:0-5573 GCA_964489335.1 uncultured Planctomycetia bacterium | reverse complement strand
GGCGTCGGTCAAGCCGTTTCAGTGCATGGCTATCCTTCATAACGACCGGGTTACGGGCATACGGGACGGCGAAAGGGATTTTGGCATGCAGATCGAGATTCGCTGCTGGGAGAGCGCTGATGCGCGCAAGGCAGAGCCGAGCAGGGTCCCTTATGAGACGCTTAGTCTTTTGGCGCGGCGCATCGTAACGGAAGTCCCCGGCGTCGTGAGCGTGACCTATAACATCACGCCGAAGCCGCCGTCAACCATGGAAGCGATATAAGATTATTTCAGACAGGGTGAATAATAAGCTTGAGGGCCGCTGATCCCAACGATCAGCGGCCTTTTTGCCTGGTTTCCAGGCAGGGCGCATGAATACCATTGTTTTGCTGCGGCTTATTTGTTAAGATGTCTTTCATGGGACGCAGGAGAAGAATATGAAAGAAAAGATTCTGATCGTCGAAGACGAAAAAGATATCGTCAAGATGCTGGAGTATAATCTCCAGAAAGACGGTTACCGGGTGATCTCTGCCTCTGACGGGGAAGATGCCCTGGATGCGGCCAACCGGGAACATCCTGATATCGTCATCCTGGACCTGATGCTTCCGGGCATGGACGGCCTGGAGGTTTGCAAGGCGCTTAAAGGCGGCGCCAAGACGGCGAGGATCCCGATCATCATGCTGACGGCAAAAGCCCAGGAATCAGATAAGGTCATCGGGCTTGAACTGGGAGCAGATGACTATATGATCAAGCCTTTCAGCCCGCGGGAGCTCGTTGCCAGGATCAAGGCGGTGTTGCGCCGGATGACGGAGAAAGGGCCTGCGGCGGAGGTGGTGAGAATAGGCGAATTGACCGTTGACCTTCCGAAGGTCAGGGTTTTGGTGAAAGACAGGCCTGTAGAGCTGACAGCCAAGGAGTTTGAGCTTCTCAAGACGTTGATCAAAGCCAAAGGGAGGGTCCTGTCTCGCGATTACCTTTTGGACACCATCTGGGGTTTTGACCATGCGATAGAGATCCAGACACGCACCGTGGACGTCCATATCAGGACGTTGCGCAAGAAGTTAAAAAGCGAAGCCAGGCGCATCGTCACCGTCAAGAATTACGGCTACCGATTCGAAGAGGAGTAAAACCATTTGTTGATGAAGAATGGCTTCAAATTCAAGCTTATCTTTTCGTATGTATGGCTCATTATTGTTTCTTTTGTTTTTGTCGCCTTTTTCCTCAATAGAAATCTAGGCGCCAATGCCCTCCGCGACATCCAGTCTTCTCTTGTCAGCCAGGCCCGGCTGATCGAAAACCAGATTGACCCCGAGAAACTGCAACAGCGGGATACCCTATACCTGGAAGCGCTCACGGTTGCGCTGAGCCAGAAGATAGACTGCCGGATTACCATCATTGATACACAAGGCAAGGTGCTGGCGGAGTCCCGCAAATCTCCCGAAGAGATCTTGCGCATGGAAAACCACCTTTATCGTCCGGAGGTCCAGAAGGCCCTGGCCGGCGCGACGGGTATTGACACGCGTTATTCTTCGACCCTCAAGATTGATATGTTATATGTGGCCTTGCCGCTGAGACAGGGCGGCCGGATTGCAGGCGTTTTGAGATTGGCGCTGCCTTTGGAGAGCGTCGAGAGGACGTTGTCGGCCGTCAGAAGGGTCATTCTTCTGGGCCTGTTGTCGGCGCTGGGGGTTGCCGTCCTCCTGGGGTCTTTGTTGGCGTCACAGACCATCAGGCCCATCCACAGGATGATCCATGTTTCCCGCAAATTCTCTGAGGGAGACTTTAGCCGCAGGATTGTTCAGGATTCCCGCGACGAGATCGGCGAGCTGGCCGTCACATTGAATAAGATGGCCCAGGACATCGAGGACAAGATCAGGGAGATAAAAACGCAGAACCAGAAGCTGGCGGCAATCTTCAACAGCATGATCGAGGGCGTCATCGTCGTCGATAAGGCCGACCGCATCGTTTCCATCAATCCGTCCATTGAGAAGATATTCGGCCTTTCAAAGAAAGACGTTGAAGCCAAGTTTTTCCTGGAGGCCATTCGCAATAACGATATCGCGGAGGTCGTCAAAAATGTCCTGGCTCAAGGCAGGCCGCTTTCGACGGAGATAACGCTTGTTTATCCTGTGCGCAGGATTTTTGAGGTGAATGCGACCCCCATTTTCGACAATGAGGCCGTTAACGGGTGCCTCGTGGTCATCCATGATATCACGGAGATCCGCCGGCTTGAGACCGTGCGCAGCGATTTTGTCGCCAATGTGTCCCATGAGTTGAAGACGCCCCTGACGTCCATCAAGGGGTTCGTGGAAACACTCCTCGAAGGGGCCCTGGACGATAAAAAGAACAATAGGAATTTCTTGAAGATTATCCAGGAGCACGCAGACCGGCTCGACCGTCTGGTGGACGACCTGCTTTCGTTGTCGCACCTCGAGTCAAAGGAGATTGTGCTTCGGCGGAGCGATTGTAATCTTTATCGCCTCGTCGAAGAGGTGGCCTCCGGATTCGCCTCCCAACTTAAAAAGAAGGGTATTGAGATTAAAAATGAGCTGCCCCAGGATCTGTCCCTTAAGGCAGATAAGGCGAGGCTCGAGCAGGTATTTATCAACTTCATCGACAACGGCATCAAGTTCAACAAAGAAAACGGCTTCATCAAGATCGGCAGCCGTCAGACGGACGGCGAAGTGCGTATCGGTATTGAAGATTCCGGTATCGGCATCCCCCAGAAAGATATCCCCCGCATTTTCGAGCGGTTCTACCGTGTCGATAAGGCGCGCTCCCGCGAGCTCGGCGGCTCCGTCCGCGGCCTCTCCATCGTCAAGCTCATCGTCGCGCTGCGCGGCGGCCGTGTCGGCGTCGAGAGCTCCGAAGGCTTCGGCTCGACATTCTGGTTCGTTCTCCCCCGGTAGGTTCCTTTAGCGTCAGCATCCCGTCATTCCCGCTGGTTCCCCTTGAACAAACTTTACCTACGTTTTACCTGTTCTTGAAGCGGATTTAATGCCTGTGTTTTATATTTTCATCGGAAAATATAAAGGAGCAGGCCATGGAAAGATTTTTCAAACAATTGATCCGTGCCTTCACGGACTTCATTTCCACGATCATCGACGAAGAGTTCAAGGTGGTTGATGAATTCTGCCGTCCGTATTGATGCCACCCGGATGAGAAAAGGAGGTGTTGAATGTTACAGGGTATGTCCGGCACGCGACGTGATTTTGTTGCCTGCCATCTGCGTTCCCAGCTTAGCCGCCTGAAATATCTTCTGGACATTGTTGAATCTCAGAAGATCAATAGCGATTACGCCCAGGAATACATCAAGAAGATCGAAGAGGATTTGCGGCAGATCCGCAAACTGTGCGTGTGTAATTAACTCAGAGGAGGAGGAGCATGAAAAGGTTGTTTTGGGTTTTTCTGGCAGGGGTATGGGGTGTGATGTGTCTGGGGGCGAGTTATTCTTTTGCCAGCCAGGTAGATATCTTACTTCAGAAACTGGTGGATAAGGGTATTTTGACATCCGGCGAAGCTTCGCAAATCCGCACGGAAACAGAGGAAGAAGCCAAGGTCGAGGCGGCCAAAGGTAAGACCCCGGGTATCCCCGATTGGATCAGAAACATCAAGCTCAGGGGAGATCTCAGATTGAGATATCAGTATAAGCACGACAAGGCCGATAACGGTGTGGCCAGCGATGCCTCTGTCGGGCGCGTGCGGGCGCGGGTCGGCCTGGAGGGCAAGATTAATGAGAAAGTTACGGCGGGGATAGGCATAGCGACTAATTCAGGCGGCGATCCACGCTCGACCAATATTACCTTCGGCGACAAGAATGGAGGCTACTCGACCAAGATGGAAATTCGTCTTGATTATGCTTATGCCAAGTATTTGCCATTTTCCTGGTTAACGGTCGAGGGCGGCAAAATGCCTCTGGGTGATGTGCTTTGGGAGCCTACGGATTTAGTGTGGGATACGGATATCACTCCTGAAGGAGGCATCTTCGGTCTGGAAAAAGAAGTTGGGTCCAAGACGAAAGTCTTCTTGAAAACCGGCCCGCTCTTCGGCACGGCGGATACAAACTCCAACAGCGATCCTGTGATGTTGTATCTTGTTCAGCCGGGGGCCAGCTATAAATTCAACGATAACATCTCTCTGAAAGGCGTCTTTTCCTTATATGATTGGACGAATGTGGCAGGAAAATCGTTCCCGACAGACAGTTGGTATAAGAGCAGCAATACCAAAAACGGGTCTGTTTGGGCCTATGACTACCGTGTTGTCAGTCCTGCGCTTGAGGCGACCATCAAGGAGCCTTTTAAGGCGCTCAAGTGGAATGTAGAGAGCCTGAAGTTATTCGGCGAATACGTCAACAACACACTCGTCTCAGACAAGAACACGGGTTACGCCGTCGGATTCCAGTTAGGCAGCGAAAAGATCGAAAAATGGGGTGATTGGCAGTTTAAATACATCTACGCCATGCTTGAGAAAGATGCCGTCCTTGACACAACGCCGGATTCCGACCGTTATAGCGGCAAGACCGGCATGAGAAGCCACGAAGGAGCATTTAGCTTTGGTCTGGCAAAAAATACGTATCTGGGTCTTGATATTTATCGTTCGTGGAATATTAACGGGACATCACGGAAAGCTCCTGAAACCCTGGTGCAGGTTGACTGGAATTTAAAATTCTAAGCCCATGGTTTCAATAGCGATTAGAGAAAATAAGGAGGATAAGAAATGAGATTTTTGACAAGGTTAGGTTTCCTGACAGCGTTTGTTCTTAGTTTTGCCGTGCCGTGTTTTGCTGAAAAAATAGTGCTTGAGGGGTCTACGACGGTATTGCCTGTTGCCCAGAAGGCCGCTGAGGCATTTATGGATAGTCATGCCGGCGTCGATATAGTGGTGCGTGGTGGTGGGTCCGGCGTAGGCATTGGGTCCTTAATTGACGGGCCCGTTGATATCGCCAATGCCTCACGGGCGATGAAGGACGCCGAGGTGCAAAAGGCTGTTGATAAAGGACGGATGCCTAAAGCTCATGTCATCGCAATGGATGGCATCTGTGTTATTGTACATCCTTCCAATCGTCTCGCGGCGTTAACGAAAAAGCAAATCAAGGATATTTATACAGGAAAGATTTCGAATTGGAAAGATGTAGGCGGTTCGGATGCAAAAATTATCGTGATTTCGCGCGATACCTCCAGCGGTACATATGAGGCTTTTGGAGAATTGGCTTTGGACAAGCAGAAGGTGAAAGCGGATGCGCTTCTGCAGGCTTCCAACCAAGCCGTGGCATCGACAGTGGCGCAGACGCCGGACGCCATCGGTTATGTGGGGTTGGGGTATACGGTGCCTTCCGTTAAGGCTTTAGATGTTGACGGTGTCAAAGCCTCAAGAGAAACGGTGCTCAATGGCCGGTATTCCATCAGCAGGCCTCTGTTCATGTATACCAATGGGCAGCCTAAAGGTCTCGCCAAGGAATTCATTGATTTTATCGTGAGTGCCGAAGGGCAGAAGATCGTAGAAGAAGAAGGGTTTGTGGGGTTGAAGTAAGCAGGATATCAGTTTCTTGTTCGTCTACCAGCGGCAGAACTGCTGTTCTGCCGCTGGCCTGTAAG
>CAZAYJ010000093.1:0-5593 GCA_964489335.1 uncultured Planctomycetia bacterium | reverse complement strand
GCCTGGCTTCTGGAATAATCCGGCGCCCACGCCTCTTCGGTCTGCGCCCCTGCGCCCTGTGAGAGGAACAACATCTTGACGTCCGTCAGATGCGCATGGCCGCGCTCCATGGTTGTCGCCGTATCTACCTCTTTAGTCTTGGGGTTGTAGACTGTCCCGAGAGAAAGATTCTTTTTGCCAACATCAACGACAACCGCCGCCGCCCCCTGCGACGTCACGCCCCACGGCGCATTGTTCTTAAATGTGACCGTCGTCGGCTGGCCGGCAGCCGCGGCGCCGATCCTGAATCCTCTGCCGAAAGGCACCATTTGGGAATCGTTAAGAACTTTCTCACCCTCGGCATTCTTGCCGGAAACAAACGTCCCGGTGATCGTGTGCGTCGCATTCTCGGCGCTCAACAAAGAGGTGTCAAAACCACTGATGTTGTACTGCCCATACGCCTCCTGCGCGATATTAAGCGTCAGCGGCACGGCTGTTCCGTTCGCCGTCGATTTAATGACAAGGCCTCCGTCAAATAAAACGGAAGAATTAAGATTAACCGCGCCCGCTGTCACGGCAAGACTCGTAGCGCTCTTCGAAGCATCTCCGGCAATATTGGACGGATGGATCCACCACGTCTCGGAGAACGGAATGGCCAATTGCTGGGCCGGCTTACCGTTGACCATCACATCCATGACGGCCAGACGGCCTTCCATAGCAACAGACGTCTTCTCTTTGAGCTCCGTTCCGTCAACAGCTCTGTGGGTCGCCGTCAGGTTCTGGCGCGCCGCGATATCGAAACGGCTGTCCCAGGACTTGAAGATGTCGCCCTGGGCCTGCGCCGTCAATACGCTGTCTAACTTCGAAATACTCATCGTCCGTGTCACGGTGTCGCCGTTGACGGCACGGACAACCTCCGGCTGCGTGATCTTCGAACCGTTGGAGATCAGGCTGCGTACAACCTCCAGGCCGTTCGTCGTGCCGTTGAAGCTCTGCGATGGAGCGCCCGTTGTGCGGTCGGTTATGATCCTTGAGACCAGCTTGGCGTCCGCGTTCCCGCTTCTAATCTGGGCTGTCCCGATAGTCGTGTTGGGTCCGGCCACCAGGGTCGTGCCGGGTGCGCCTGCCAGGGAATTGACTATAATCTTACCGTCATTGTCGCGGCCGACAAACAACGGTAACTCCGTGCCGGCAGTAAATTTGACGAGATTGGCCTGATTGAATTCGCTGTTCGAAGCCACCATCAATCTATAGATATCATCAGCAAACTTGATCGTATCCTGTTGCGCGGTCTTTTCCTGGCCCAGCGGGAAATTATGCGGCAAATAAGTCTTGTCGAGCATTTCGGCGCCATGGATAATGCCCTGCTTGGTATCCATGACGTGCGCCACGACACCCCAACGCCCCTTGTCATCGGCCCATATCTTATCAACAGGCGCCGTGTAACTCTGGCCGGCGGTGCTGCTCGTCAAGAAGCTGCGCGACGCATCTGTTTCGCCTCCGCGTACGACCCAGTTGTTAATAGCCGTTAACTCTTCATTTAATTTTGCCCAGACGGTGATCTCGCCGTTGGCCACACGGCCTGCGTCTTCTGTCTTTGTCGCAGTGGTTATCGCCGGTACTATGGCATCCGGAGTTGCAACAGCCGCAATCTTCGCAGGCTCGGCAGGAAGCGGCTCGCCATTCGGCAATGTCACTAGTTGAGGCGCGGTTTGCGCGGGTGACGCATCAGAAGGCGACGGGGCGACAAGCTCAAGCCGATTATTGACAAGATTGTAAATCTGGCCGTTGATGTTATAAGCCAGGTGGCCTTTGGAAAGGTCGGGGTCAATCTCTCCGCCCTGCGGCGTGATCAGGGTAATCCTGGCGTCGGCGCCGAAGACTTCCTTGATTTTTGCTTCGGCCGCCGCCGGCGTCTCGATACGCAGTGTTTCCAATTTCTTTTCAATGGTCTCAACGGGTTTCGCCGCAACAGCGACAGGCTGATCCACGCCGACCTTGTCGAGGATATTCTTGAACGTGCGGTCCGTCCTCCACCCGTTTCCTGCGCCGGGCAGATTGTAGAAATTAATAACGTTGTCCGCCAGCGCCTTGCCGTTCACCTGCTGGCCGAACGGATTGCCGAAGACCAACGCCACGTTCTTATAGATCTTCTCTTTTTCGCCGTTGACGATGCCAGGGTCTGTCCATGCGCCGATCCTCAGCACCGTTCCCTTGGCCAAAAGCGGCACTCCGTCGGAAATCGCAACCTGGTCGCTTGCCCTGCTGAGATTCAACAACATCACATTGTAATTATCTTTTGGATTCGTCAATTCGGCATACGTCGAGCCGTAGGTTGCGGCCTGGAACCCTTTATCCTGATCTTTGTCGTTCGGGTTCGTCACAGAACCGATCGGAGGCATGGCCACTATGGCGTCGATCTTTGAACCCGCCGGCGCATAGCGCGACGCCCCTGTCACGCGGCCCAAAACGGTCAGGCCGTTATCCGCCAGGTTGCCGTTCACAAGATGTTTGGGCACAGCCGTACCCATGATATACGCCGAATGCGTCACGGCCTTGGCGACAGCGCTGTTATCTGCGGCGACATTTGCCGTATCGTAGGCGCTGGTGTAGGTGCCTGTGAACCCTTGATACATGACTTCATTGCGGCGGCTGCCGTTGACGACGTTGAACTCGCGGATTGTGTAGAAATTGGTCGGATTGATGGTGTAGGTTTCCCCGCCATACGACTGCGTCGTCCCAAAAGAATTTGAGCTTGTGCGGCCCAGGAGCCACGCGAAGAACCCCTTCTCTTCTCTAAAGCTCCACCCGCGCGCAGCCGTCACATCACCCGAGGCGTTGAAACCGATGAAAGAATCCGCTCCGTTCTGGGACGACACAAAACCAAGCCCCTTGGACGTACCCAGGGCCATATATTTAGCGTAAGATTCGCCGCTGCTGCCTTTCACGATGTCCAGCATCGTATCCATGTTGCTGTCGCCGCGCCGCAGTCCGCCGATAAAAGACTGGAACAAAACCTTCATGCCCGGGTCTGTCATGCCCTCGCCGAACTTTTCAATGTCAAAAACAGCCCTGTTGGCATACGCGGCGTTCTGGTCGAGCTCGCCATTGGGCGCGACGACCTTGGTGATAACGAACTGGACGCCGGCCAACTGCGAGGTAAGATCCGCCTGAGCCAGGGGATTGGAAGGATCGAACTGGAATGAAGCCAGCGGCGTTGTCTGGCCTCCCTTTTCAATGGTTAGCGTCGCAAGTCCGCCATCCTGTTTTGCCAATGTCACGGTCGCCACAGCCGACGGATTCTGCGCCATTAAAGTCTTTAACTTCTCTGCCAGGGCTGCCTGAAGCTCTTTCTGTTTGACCTCTGTCATCTTGTTATAAATCGCATTGATGCCGCTGTTCAGCATGGACGCCAGGTTGTCCGCCGCGGCATAATGCGTGGTGGAACTGACGTAGCTGACGAACGCGTTGCCGAACGGCCGCGTGATCTTGTCCACATAGCCCTGGTCAACAGCCTCGCTCCACGACAAACCCGTCTGCTTCATCACCAGCTGGGCATTGTCATAGAACTGGGATATCCCGGCGAAATCTAAAAGCTTCTCCGTATACTGCCAATTGCGGAATGCCGTCATGCGCTCGGGCTGATAGAACGCAGAGGTCTTGCCGAAATAGAGCATGTTATCGGACCAATTCTTGGCGCTGTCATAGAGGCTTGCTGTAAAAAGATCGCCGAAATCTTTTCCGCTATCCTTGCCGGTATAAGCGTCGTAGCCGGCCTTCATGAGGGATGTCGCAGCAAAGTTCAACGCCGCCATCTGCGTCGCTGTCATACCCCAGGAGTTCTTGCCCGTCTCTTTATCGTACTTTCCGCCTATGGTGGCCAGCAAGGCCGATGAGCCGCCGGAAAGAATCGCATCCAGCACATAGCCTTGAGGCGTGCCGCCGACCATTTTGCCGGCCAACACAGAACCCGCGGTCTGGCCGAGAATCCTGGAATAACCGAAATCATCTTCGCCGATGATCTGCTCGAAGGAATTACCGATCAACGACTGCAGCATATACCTCTGGAACCCGACATCGTTGACGGCAAGAGCCGTGTTGCCGAGGAAGTTCCAATAGCTGCTGCCGGCTTTATAATCGCTGGCGCCGACGAAATAGGTGTTGGTCGCCTGGTCGAAGCGGCCATTCTGGTTCGTCAGAGACTTGTACGTATCAGGGCTGACCTGATAGATGGGCTCATAGCCCAACTGGGTCGACGTCCACTGGGAGCCGACGTAGCCGATGGCGGAAGCGCCCACCGGCACCAAGATCTTGGTGAAGATATTGCTGTTGTCGCCGATGGCCTTGTCCGCAAGGACGCTTGCCGTCCCCATGAACGCGCCGTCGATCGCGCCTTTGGCCATCGCGCCGAAAACCTGATGATTGCTCAAGAAGGTGCTGAAGGTATTCGTCGGTTTCCAGTAACCGCCTGCGCCTGCGCCGAGGGTCGAGCCGAAGCCCGCGCCTGCCGCGCCGCCGAGGACTGAACCAAAGATCTGTGCCGCACCGGGGCTCATACCCCACTGTGTTGCGGCGATATTGGCTGCGGCCGAACCGATCTGCGAAGCCGCCAGGCCCGTCAACATGCTGCTGGTTGCGGCGGATGTGCTCCACGAGAAGGAACCCGACTGGATGCCGTTGCCGATGCCGGAGAAACCGCCCAAGCCGCCGATCACGAACGAAGCGGCCAGGAGGCCGGCGCTCACCCACAGATCGTCATTGCTCGTCTTCCAAAGGTCATCGATGGTCGTGATATCGTCATACCTCTTTCTCTCAGCGCCCTGGACCGCCTTGGCCACTGCATCTTCAAGGACTTCGATATCATAGCCCTCAGGGATATGGTTCGAAAGCGCCAGGCCGTAACCGGAGAAACGACGCTCAAATTCGCCGAAACTCAAAATATTTTCCTTGCCTGTGTCTTCGATTACCACCGATCCTTTAGAAAGTCCTTTAACAAGGACCATATGGTTGTCATCCACGAACGCAATATAGGGTATTAACTTATTTAATGCTTTTGAAATATTTTTATTATTGGAGTAAAAGTCTTTCCAGTGGAAGGGTTTAAGTTCATACCCATACAGCAAAGCCGTATTGGCCAAAGCATACAGAGAGTTCTCCAGCTTCTTGGTCTGGTTATAGGTATAGATATCTAAAGAATCAGAAAGAATATCTATTAAGAGGGCGCTCTGGGCCATCTGGTAAGGCGATATATTCTGGCCCATGGTCTTGAACAATCCTGAGAGGGCGTAGGCGCCGCAGGTCACGAGGTTTCTTCCGGCATCCATCATCCAGGCATGTAATTCATCAATCTTATTCTGTGTAAGATTAAGAGGATAATTCCTGTGTACAGAGACCTGGCGGGAAAGCCGGATATCCGTCGCGGGCTTGCCGATCAGCGACTGCAATGAAGAGGCGATGGAATCTGCGATGGCCCGATCAAGGGCTTCGTCCTTTTGGGTCTTCTGGAGGACAGAGGCGTCCGTTGCAACGGTTGCCGCGCTTGAAACAGGAGCTAATACCCCAACCAGCGCGCCGCGCAGATTATAGTCGACAGCCCACGCCACCTGCTCAGGCA